>DAORVZ010000441.1:0-2499 GCA_035434005.1 Lacunisphaera sp. | reverse complement strand
GAAGCCGGCCACCGCGGCGGCGAGCCGTTTTTCCATGGCGGCCTGGGCGGGCCAGCAGACTTGATTGGCCGACTGGCGCAGATCGCCATTGGCCACGAGCAGGACGGTTTTCGATGGGCGGGGCATAGGGCGGCCAGTCCAGTCAAACTATCGGCCCGCCGCAAGTCTGGTGCCGTTTAAAGCATGGTGGACGCTATTGGACTCGAACCAATGACCCCCTGCGTGTGAAGCAGGTGCTCTAACCAACTGAGCTAAGCGTCCGAAACGAGGGGCAGACGGTTAACGGCCACCCGACGCGAATCAACCCTGTTTATTTGCGGGTTTTCGCGGCCCGTTTTCGTCCGGGGAACAGCGTCCGGCAGATTTCGCAGACCGTGCCGTCACACCCGCGCGCCGTGCAATGCTCGCGGCCGTAGAAGATGATCCGCAGGTGCAGCTGGTTCCAGCTTTCCGGCGGGAAGAGCTTCTTCAGGTCGTGCTCGGTCTGCACCACGTTGCGTCCGGCCGTCAGTTTCCAGCGCTGGGCCAGCCGATGGATGTGCGTGTCGACCGGGAAAGCAGGCACGCCGAACGCCTGGCTCATGACCACCGACGCGGTCTTGTGGCCCACGCCGGGCATAGCCTCCAGTTCGGCAAAGGTCCGCGGCACCGCGCCGCCGTGGCGCTCCATGATCAGCTCCGAAAGGCGGCGGATCGCCTTGGCCTTCTGCGGCGACAGTCCGCACGGCCGGATGATGGCCTGGATTTTCGCCACCGGCACCTGCCGCATGTCCGCCGGATTGTCGGCGATCGCCCAGAGCTGCGGCGTGACGAGGTTGACACGCTTGTCGGTGCACTGGGCCGAGAGCAACACCGCCACCAGCAGCGTGTAAGGATCCTTGTGATCCAGCGGGATGGGCGTCTCCGGGTATAGCTCCGCCAGTCGGCGGGCCACGAAGGCGGCCCGCGATTGTTTGTTCGTATATGAATTGATCATAGCTTGTTAAAGCCTCCCAGTTGGCCCGCGAATAACGCGAAAGGACGCAAATAAACCAACCGCATACAGCTAAAAGGGATGTCTGACGGGAGCACGAAATGAAGTCCGAGGCAATCCGCCCAACCCAAAATCTCGCCTCGTTGTTTCGCGTATATTGGCGCGATTCGCGGGCAACTCTTCTGGCTGGGATTAGGAGCCGCATACCGGCTCGAAACCCCGCTTAATGGCCCGGCTTCGGCGTCAAATCTCGGTTGCGCCGCCCCCGCCCCCGCCTACCGTCCGCGCATGCCATCCCCGCGCGACCTCCTCGCCCCGCTCGACACCTTTGAACGCCGCCACAACGGCTCGCCCGACACCGACGTCGCCCTGATGTTGCAGACCGTCGGCCACGCCTCGCTCGACGCCCTGGCCGACGCCGCCGTGCCGGCCAACATCCGCCTGAAGCGCTCCCTGCGCCTGCCCGCCGCCGCCAGTGAGACCACCGCCCTGGCCGAGCTCCGCGCCATCGCGGCGAAGAACAGGATTTTCCGCAGCCACATCGGCATGGGCTACTACGACACCGCCACGCCGGGCGTCATCCAGCGCAACATCCTCGAGAACCCCGCCTGGTATACCGCCTACACGCCTTACCAGGCCGAGATCTCCCAGGGCCGCCTCGAGGCGCTGCTCAACTTCCAAACGCTCGTCACCGACCTGACCGGCCTCCAGATCGCCAACGCCTCCATGCTCGACGAGGGCACCGCCGCCGCCGAGGCCATGATGCTCGCCCACCGCGTGAAACTCGGCGAGAGCCACGACAGCTCCGTCTTCTTCGTTTCCGACAAGTGCCACCCGCAGACCATCGACATCGTCCGCACCCGCGCCAAGCCGCTGGGCGTCTCCGTCGTCACCGGCGACCACCGCGCCTATGATTTCGCGGGCAAGGTCTTCGGCGTGCTCGTGCAATACCCAGACACCACCGGCAGCATTCACGACTTTACCGCGTTCTTCGCCAAGGCCCACGCTGCCGGCGCGCTCTGCGTCGTCGCGACCGACCTGCTCGCTCTCACCCTTCTCCGCGCCCCGGGCGAGTTCGGCGCCGATGTCGCCGTCGGCTCGGCCCAGCGTTTCGGTGTGCCGATGGGTTTCGGCGGCCCGCACGCGGGTTTCCTCGCCACGAAGGATGAGTTCAAGCGCCAGATGCCCGGCCGCCTCGTCGGCGTCTCCAAGGACGTCCACGGCAACCCGGCCATGCGCCTCGCCCTCGGCACCCGCGAGCAGCACATCCGCCGCGACAAGGCCACGTCCAACATCTGCACGGCGCAGGTGCTCCTCGCGGTCATGGCCTCGATGTATGCCGTCTACCACGGCCCCGCGGGCCTCAAGCGCATCGCACAGCGCACGCGCCTGCTCACGCAGCTCCTCGCCGATGGCCTCAAGGCCGCCGGCGCCAAGGTCAACGCCGAGGCCGTGTTCGACACGCTGACCGTTTCCGGCATCGACGCCGCGAAGATCCACGCCGCCGCCCTCGCCGCGAAGATCAA
>DAORVZ010000440.1:0-2501 GCA_035434005.1 Lacunisphaera sp. | reverse complement strand
GCTGCTGCCCGTGCTGCGCGCGCAGGAGGCGCCGCCTGCGCCGCCGGTCCCCGTTGAGCCCGCCCCGGCCGTGACCCCCGCTGAGCCTGCGGCAATCGAGTCCGCCGCGGCGGCTGAAGCGTCCGCGCCTGTCGAGGCCCCGGCTGACGACAAGGCCGTCGTGCCGAAGGAAAAGAAGGCGGACGGCGAACTCCGCGAACTGGGCGCGACGGAGGAGCACTCCACCACTCCGGCCAAGAAAAAATCCACCCGGCGCAATCGCGGTTCGCGTGGTGCCGAAGAGGCGCCGCATTTTGGCGACCAGACCATTGCCGCCACCCGCACTCAGGACGCGGCGGTCACGATCTTTGGCAACACCACGGTTGACGGCCATCTGACGGATGCGGCGGTCTCGGTCTTCGGCAACACCACGGTCAACGGCACCGTGGACGGCGAGGCGGTGTCCGTTTTCGGCACGACCACTATCAATGGCAAGGTCAAGGGCGAGGTGGTGACCGTTTACGGCGACCTCGTGCTCGGACCCGAAGCCGACGTGGGCGGCGAGGCGGTTGTGGTCTTTGGCAAGATCATCAAGGCACCCGGGGCGCAGATCCACGGCAACACACAGGAGGTCGTCAGCTTCCGGCCGCTGGGTGATGCCGAGGGACTGAGCACCTGGTTCACCAAGTGCCTGCTGATGGGCCGTCCGCTGGCCTTCGACAGCCGCCTGATGTGGGCGTGGTATGTCGCGTTTGGCCTTCTCGCCTTCTACGCGCTCATCGCGCTGATCACGCCCGCCGGCGTGCAGAAGTGCATGGAAACACTGGACACGCGCCCAGGTTCTTCGCTCCTCACCGCCCTGCTGACGATGTTGCTGACGCCGATCGCCTATCTGCTGCTGGTGCTGACACTGACCATTGCAATCGGCTTCGTGCTGTTGCCGTTGTTTTCACTCGGTCTGTTTTTCGCGGCGATCTTCGGCAAGATCGTGATGCTGGCCTGGCTGGGCCGACGCTGCACCAAGCTGCTCGGCGACGGCCCGCTGGCGCACCCCGTGTTCGGTGTGCTGATCGGCGGCGTGATCATGCTCCCGCTTTATACTGTCCCGATCGGCGGTTTCGTCCTCTACAAACTGATGGGCATCCTCGGCCTGGGCGTCGTGGTCTACACGCTGATCCTGATGTTCAAGGCCAGCCGTCCGCCGAAGCCGGCGGTCGTGGCGGCCGGCGCCGCGGCTCCTTTGGCCGGTGACGGGCAGACGTTGGCCGCTGCGGTGCTGCCGCCTGTCATCTCCTCGGCCACCTTGCCGCGCGCCGGATTCTGGATCCGCCTGGCGGCGGTGGTGCTCGACGCCATCCTGATCGGCATGATGTGCGGCTTCCTGAGCAACATTTGGAGCGGCTTCGAGGTGTTCCCGTTCTGGTTCGCCGCCTATTGCGCCGCCATGTGGGCGACCAAGGGCACGACCATCGGCGGCATCATCTGCAGCCTCAAAGTCGTGCGGCTTGACGACCGTCCCCTCGACTGGGGCGTGGCTGTCGTGCGGACGCTCGGCGGCTTCCTGTCGCTGTTTGTCGCGGGCCTGGGCTTCATCTGGGTCGCCTTCGATGACGAGAAGCAATCTTGGCACGACAAGATCGCCGGCACGACCATCGTGCGGGTGCCGAAGGGCACGGCGCTGCTGTGAGGCATCAGGCGATAAGCTTTAAGCAAAGGCCGGGCACCCGCCCGGCCTTTTCGTTGCTGGACATGTGCGGCTGAGCTTACAGCTTATCGCTTAAAGCTTATGGCTTCATCACCTCTCGTCGGAATCATCATGGGCAGCTCCTCGGACTGGGAGACGATGGCGCACGCGGCGACGACGCTCACCGCGCTGGGCGTGCCGTTCGAGAAGCGCGTCGTCAGTGCGCACCGCACGCCGAAGCTCATGGTCAGCTACGCCGAGTCGGCCGAAAAGCGCGGCCTGAAACTCATCATCGCCGGTGCCGGCGGCGCCGCGCACCTACCGGGCATGACGGCCTCGCTCACCACGCTGCCGGTGCTCGGCGTGCCGGTGGAGTCCAAGACGCTGCACGGCCTCGATTCACTCCTTTCGATCGCGCAGATGCCCGGTGGCGTGCCGGTGGCGACGTTTGCGGTCGGCAAGGCCGGGGCGATCAACGCCGCGCTTTTCGCCGCCTCCCTGCTCGCGCAGTCCGACGCGAAGACGAAGCGTGCTTGGGAAAAATTTCGCGCCACACAGACGAAGAAGGTCCTCAAGACCAAGCTGCCGTGAGCGCGGGCCAGGCGATTCTCCCCGGGAAGACCATCGGCGTGCTCGGCGGCGGCCAGCTCGGCCGCATGCTCTCGCAGGCGGCGACGCGGCTCGGATACCGGGTGCATGTCTACGAGCCGGCGGCGAATTGTCCGGCGGGCGCTGTGTCGCACAAGGAGGTCAATGCGCCCTACGAGGACACCGCGGCCCTGACGGCCTTCGCCAAGGAGTGCGATGTCGTCACCTATGAGTTTGAGAACGTGCCAGC
>DAORVZ010000439.1:0-2541 GCA_035434005.1 Lacunisphaera sp. | reverse complement strand
GACCGCCCCCTCTCCCCCTCGGTCGCCCGGGCCGTCGCCGAGACCGGCGCGAAGGGTTTCGCCACCACCGCCGAGATGCTCGCCGACCCGGCGCTAGACGCGGTCGTCGTGATGACGCCCACCAAGATGCACGGCGAGGTCGTCATCGCTGCGGCTGCCGCGAAGAAGGCCATCTTCTGCGAGAAGCCGCTATCCCTCGAGGTCAGCGAGGGCGAGGCGATGAAGGCCGCCGTCGCCAAGCACGGCGTGTTCTTCCAGCTCGGCTTCATGCGCCGGTTCGACAAGGCCTACGCCGCGGCGAAGAAGCGCATCGACGCCGGTGAGATCGGCACGCCGGTCATCTTCAAGTCCTCCTCGAAGGACGCGCTCCCGCCGCCGGTCGAATACCTGCGCCCGGCGAGCAGCGGCGGGCTTTTCATCGACATGGGCATCCACGACTTCGACCTGGCCCGCTGGTATATGGGTGAGGTGAAGGACGTCTACAGCGTCGGCAACTCGATCGCCTTCCCGGAAATCTCGGGGGTGGGTGACGTCGAGAACGGCCTGAGCCAGATGAACTTTGTCAACGGCGGCATCGGCACGATCAGCCTGAGCCGCATCGGCATCTACGGTTACGGCATCCACACCGAGATCGTCGGCACCAAGGGCACGATCCAGATCGGTTACGACCGCGAGACGGCCATCCTCGTCATGACCAAGGATCAGATTGCGCACGACACCGTGCCGGGTTTCTACGAGCGCTTCGAGCAGGCCTACATCACGCAGTTGCAGGATTTCGTCGACAACCTCGTGCACGGCAGGCCGGCGCCGATCGTGGCCGACGATGGCATCCGGGCGCAGCGCATCGCGATCGCCGCGACCAAGTCGTTGCACAGCGGCAAGGCCGAGAGCGTGTCCTGACGAAGGAAATCCTTGTTGATCGCCAGGGGCGGACTCCGGTCCGCCCTTTTTGTTTCACAACGCGGAGAGCCAGCCGCCGTCCACGTAGATGATCTGGCCGTTCACGAAGTCGGAGGCTGGGGAGGCGAGGAAGATGGCGGCACCGATCAGGTCATCCGGAGTGCCCCAGCGCCCGGCGGGTGTGCGGTTCTTCACCCACGCGTCGAACTCCGGTTTGTCGGCCAGGTGCTGCGTCATGTCGCTGAGGATGTAGCCGGGGCCGATGCCGTTGGCCTGGATGTTGTGCTTCGCCCACTCGACGGTCATCGCCTTCGTCAGCATCTTGAGGCCGCCCTTCGCGGCCATGTAGTTGCCGGTCGTGGGGCGGCCGCCCTCGCTCATCAGCGAGCAGATGTTGATGATCTTGCCGCGCCGCCGCGCGACCATGCCGGCGGCCACCGCCTGCGACGTGAGGAACGCGCCGGTCAGGTTGACATCCAGGACCTCCTGCCATTTCGCAAAATCGAGCTCGAGCAGCGCGCCGTAGCGGTGGATGCCGGCGTTGTTGATGAGGATGTCGACCGGGCCGGCGGATTTCTCCAGCTGCTGCACGCCCGCGCGCACGGCGGCCTGATCGGTGACATTGAAGATGGCGGTGTGGGCCGTGTAGCCCTTCGCACGCAGGTTGCCCGCGGCCGTCTCGGCCCGGGTCGTATCGACATCGTTGATGATCACTTCCGCCCCGGCTTCGGCTAAAGCTTCAGCAAAGCGAAGACCGAGCCCGCGGCCGGAGCCTGTGATCAAGGCCAGGCGGCCCTTGAGGGAGAAGAGATTCATGGGGTAAAATGCCAGCCTGTTGAGAGTTAGGCGTCCGCGGACGTGGGATGCAATATTTTCAAGCCGCAGGGTTTTTTTGCTTTACCTAAACGGGAGTAAAGAGAAAATGTAATCGTTTTCATGAATATCCCTGATGCCCCCCATCACTGCCACTGCCGGTAAGGTTGCCGGTCCACGTCATGGCTTTCCTAGCGGACTGACCTGGCTGACCCGTGAGAGCGAGAAACGCTCGATCGCCCGCATGGATTTCGGTCTCTGCCGGCTCGGCCAGGGCGCGGTTCACGTGGCCACCGCAGCCAAGGAATCGTTGTGGGTTCTCCTGCAGGGACGCGCCCAGCTGAGCTTCGGCGGCAAGATGGTCACCGTGGCGCGCAAGTCCGTTTTTGATGGCGGCCCTGTGGCGTTGAACTTCGGTGCCGGCGAGCCGGTGGTGATCCGCTCGCTCGCGGCGAACACCGAGTGGGCCGTGATGCGCGCGGTCAATCCGCGTATGCGCGGGATCCAGCTTTACCGGCCCGGGGAGGTCGCGCTGGAGAATCGCGGCGCCGGTCTGGCTCAGGGCACGTGCCAGCGGCTGGTCCGCACCATCTATGATTATTCGACCCGGCGCGATTCGGCCTTCGTGATCGGCGAGGTCGTCAACCTGCCCGGCCGCTGGTCGAGTTATCCGCCGCACCACCACGCCCAACCGGAGATATATCACTACCGCTTCACCGGAGCCGCTGGCTACGGCCATGCTGAAGTGGGTGAAAACGTATACAAAGTCACCGCCGGCGACACCACTGTCATCCCCGGCGGCCTTGATCACGCCCAGGTCTCCGCGCC
>DAORVZ010000438.1:1157-2543 GCA_035434005.1 Lacunisphaera sp. | reverse complement strand
GTCTTTGCGGACAAGCGACATAAGTTTTATGCGAGATGCTCTCTGACCGGACTTATATGCGTGGCGAATCTCCCCGGGGAAATACCTCGGCGGTCATCTGGCTGATCTCCGCCCTCATTGCGGTATTTGTGCTGGAACTGATCCTTTTGTCACCTTGGCTCGGCGCCACCGGCCCGTCACTGGTCAACCAATTGACGCTGACCATCGGGAGCCTGCAGCGCGGACATCTCTGGACCCTGCTCACGCACAGCTTTCTGCACAGCACGGCCCAGCCGCTGGACATACTGTTCACGGTTCTCATGCTCTATTTTATCGGCCGTGAGTTGGAGCCTCAACTGGGGGCACGCAGGTTTTTCGCAGTGTATCTTGGGGCGGCGCTGGTTGGAGCTTTCGCGTGGACGACCGTCCATTGGACCCAGGGCGGTGTGCATATCGGCGCGGGAGCCGGACTGCTGGGCCTGTTCGTCGTGCTGGCCGGATTGGCTCCCGACATGGAAATGAGGTTCATGCTATTGCCCGTCACCTTCCGGCTCAGGCATCTGGTGTATGGAGTGCTGGCCTTGGATATCTTCGTCCTCGGGTTTTATGAATTGCTCGGGGCGCAACCGCCCTTGGGGCTGACCCCATCGGCCCATCTGGGCGGTATGCTGGCTGGCTGGGTCTATCTCAGATTCATGCACGCCCGCCCTGGCTGGACATGGAGTGCGAGGGAAGTATCCCTGCCCCGCTGGCTGAAGAGCCGGCCGAAAATGCCCGCCGCCAAAAGATCATCGAGTGCCTCGCTCGCCCAACCCACCTCCCACCTCCGTGTCGAGGTGGATCGGATCCTCGACAAGATCAACAGCCAGGGCTTTGGCGCCCTGACCGCGCAGGAAAAGCGGGTGCTCGACGAGGCGAAGGATCTGCTGAACCGGAAGTAGGCTGCCGGCCGGCACCGATAGCCACTGCCGCCGCCGACCAGGGCGTGGGCGGGCCTGAATTGCGGTTTGCCGTTTTCAGGAAACAAATCTCCCTTGCTGGCCTCTAATCGCTACCCATTGCCCACCTCTCTCCTGTGAAACTCCCCCTCCGCTCCACCGCCCAGTTGCTCATTCTCGCCCTCCTGCTTCCCGTGGTTTACGCGGGGCCGGACCGCGAGTTCAGGACCACGCCGGTCATGAAGCAGGAGGCCAGCACCCTGGTCCAGTTGCTGGAGGCCTACCATTACAACAAGGACGCCGTCAAATCCTCGGATTTCCCCCAGCTCATCTCCGACTACATGAAGGAGGGGCTTGATCCCTACCGGCTTTTTTTCACGGCGGAGGACGAGCATGCCTTCCGGGCAAAATATGGCCCGCAAATCGAGACCGATCTCGCCTATCTGGGCAACATTGACGCCGCCTTCAC
>DAORVZ010000438.1:0-1147 GCA_035434005.1 Lacunisphaera sp. | reverse complement strand
CTATGAGGAGCGCGTGCAGGCGCGCACCACCTGGGTGTTCGAGGAATTGAAGCGGGACTACGATTTCACCGCCAAGGAAACCTACGCGCCCGACCGGAGCAAAAGCGAATTCCCGGCCAACGCCCGCGAGGCCGATGAGCTGTGGCGCCGGCGAATCAAGTTCGAGCTCCTGCAGGAACTCCTGGCCGACAAAACCCCGGCCGACGCCAAGGCCAAGGTGCGCAAACGCTACGAGCGCATGCTCAAGAACGTCGGCGACATCGAGCCCTTCGACGTGCAGGAGATGTTCCTTTCCACCTTCACGCGGATGTATGACCCCCATTCCGCCTACTTCTCCGCCGACACGCTGAAGGACTTCAGCATCCAGATGAAGCTCTCCCTCATCGGCATTGGCGCCGTGCTGGGACTGGAGGATGACGGCTACTGCGTGGTGAAAGAGGTCAAGCCCGGCAGCCCGGCCGACCTCAGCGGTCAGATCCACATGAATGACAAGATTGTCGCCGTGCAGCAGCCGGGCGGCGAGACCATAGAGGTCATCGGTATGAAACTGCGCCGGATCGTTGACCTGATCCGCGGCACCAAAGGCTCCAAGGTCATCCTGACCATCCTGCCCCACGACGCCGTGGCGGCGGGCAAGACCAAGGAAGTGCATATCGTGCGCGACGTGATCAAGCTGGACGAGGCCCGCGCCTCCGCCGCCATCTACGACCTCCCCGGCGAACCCGGCGCGACCGTGCCGGTCGGCGTCATCACTCTCAATTCATTCTACGGCCCCTCGGAAGACTCGACCGCCACGGCCATCAAGAGCACCGCGACCCAGGACGTGGCCGAACTCATCGGCAAGCTGCAGGATCAGGGCATCAAGGCCCTCGTGATGGATCTGCGGCGCAACGGCGGCGGCCTCCTCTCCGAGGCCGTGGACCTCACCGGCCTGTTCATCGCCCGCGGCCCGGTCGTGCAGGTGCGGGATTCCCTCGGCCGGCTCCAGGTGGACAGCGACACCGACCCGGCGGTCAGCTACGATGGCCCGCTGGCGGTGCTGACCTCCCGGTTCAGCGCCTCGGCCTCCGAGATTTTCGCCGGCGCCCTCCAGAATTATGGCCGCGCCGTCATCATCGGGGATAGCACCACGCACGGCAAAGGCACC
>DAORVZ010000437.1:0-2545 GCA_035434005.1 Lacunisphaera sp. | reverse complement strand
AGGCGTTGTGGTCGACGAGGGGGTTGTAGAGCGCCCAGCGCTGGGGGAACGTGGCGGGGTTGGTGGTGCTGGCGAAGAACGAGGCCAGGATGATGTTGTCCGCGCCGACCTGTGAGTCGCCGGCGATGACGGTAACCTCCGAGGTGCCGTCGAGCGACCATTCCCACTTGTCGCCGAGCTTGCCCTTCAGGCCCATGATGGCGCGGTAGGAATCGCGACGCATCTCCGTGCCGCTGTCGCGCAGGTCAACGGGCAGCATGTTGAGGATGACGCTGCGGCCGACGAAGCCCGGCGTCACGCCGGTGCGGAAGGGGTTGAAGGGATGCGTGGCGGACAGAGTGAGAGTTGTGCCTGAGCCGAAGAACTTCGGGTTGTGGATGTCCTGGCTGTTGCGGGTGAAGCTGAACTCAGTGTAAAGCGTGAGCCGGTCGCGCACGAGTTGGTGCTCGGCTGTGGCGCCGAGTGAGAACATCTTCGAGGGAGTGTAGATGAAGTTGTCCTCGTAGCGGCCGAAGCTGGGGGTGAACTGTCCTGCCGTGGCGGTGAACGAGGCGGGCGTGAGGGCCCCGGCTTGGGCGTCGGTCAGGCCGGTCGGCAGGACCGCGTAGCGCACGCCGGCGGCGCCGGGGATGCCGAGATCGCCGGTAGCGGCGCTCAGCCGGATCACGCCCGGCATCTGGGTGAAGGCGCTGATGGCCGCCTCGGGGGTCAGCCGCGAGAGGGCGCGGTCGAGCATCCCGCGACGCTGGGCGAATGACAGGGGGCCGCGGTCCTGGTAGTTGAGGGTCAGCGTGCCGGTGGTGCGGCCGTCGAAGAGCGAAAAGCCGTGCATGTAGTTGACGCCCCAGGTGGTCGAGCCGCCTTCCGTGCTGGTGCCGCTGCTCAGCGTCAGCTCGCGGCCGCGATAATCCTTGCGCAGGATGACGTTGATGACGCCGCCGATCGCGCCGCCGCCATACATGGCGGAACCAGAGGAGGGCAGCACCTCGATGCGCTCGATGGCGCTGACGGGGATGCGGGAGAGGTCGCCGCTGGAGCTGCCCACGAGATTGGGAAAGGAGGAGCGGGCGATGCGCCGGCCGTTAATGAGGACGGTGGTCTGGTTGGCATCGAAGCCGTGGATGCGGAGATTGGACGAGAGGCTGCTCGAGCCCACGATCTGCACGACCGAGGCCTCCTGGTTCGGCGTGCTGTAGGTGGTGATCGCGGGGACGTTGCGGAATACTTCCTCGATGTTCGTCGCGCCCATGCGCTCGATGTCCTGGCGGGAGATGATGTCGAAGTGCAGCGGGGCGTCCTCATCGGTGGGCAGCAGGCCCTTGTTGATGAGGCCGTCCACGCGGCGGCCGGTGACCTCGAGTTTCTCGAGAACCAGCTTGCCGCCCTCAACCTTGCTTTGATCCGGGCGGTCGCTCTCCGTCGGCGCCGCCCTGTCCGCGTTTGGGCCTGCGGTTCGCTTCACGGCGAGGGCGCCGGTTTTTTCGTCCTGCACCGCGAGGAGGCCGGTGTCGGCGAGCATGGTGTCGAGGGCCTCCTTGGGTGTGAACTCGCCCTTGACGGCGGCCGTGTGCACGCCGCGCACGGCGTCGGCGGCAAAGAGGGTCTCGCGGCCGGAGACTTCCGAGAATTGCTTCAGCGTGGTGACGGCATCGCCGGCCGGCAGGTTGTAGGATTTGCGGGTTTCCGGGGCCGCGTGGGCGGCGAGGACGAGCAACGCGCCGCAGGCAACGGCACGGACGAGGGAGCGGAGGGTGGAGGTGATCATGGGGGTCGCCGGGTGGGGCTGGTGAAATAGACGAACCGGCCGCAAAAACCCGTAACCGGGCTCCGAACTATTTTTGCGGCGGCCGGCGGCTCAGGGGATACGGCGCAGGATGGTGCGGTCGGCTCCGGCGGGGTCGGCGCGCACCTCCAGGGTCGTGGCGAGCAAGCGCACGAAACCCTCGACATTGTCCGGGCGGAACGTGCCGCCGATGCGCAGTGAGTTAAGTGCCGGATCAGCGATGATCAGTTGATGCCGGTTCAGCCGGTTGAACTCCGCCACTGCGTCCGCCAGCGGCGTCTCATAAAACTGCAGGCGCGGGGCCTGCCAGGCGAGCTCGCGGCTGATGTCCTCCGCCGTGACCGGGGCGACGACCGGAGCCGAGGCAGTGCCGAGGGACAGCACCGCGCGCTCACTGACGGAAACAAAAAGCGGCGCAGTCGGGGAATTCGCCCCACCCTGCGCATCGTCAACGGTGACGCGGCCCTCCGTCACCAGCACCTCGACGGACTGCGCCCCAAGCCGGACATTGAACGCCGTGCCGACCGCGCGGACTTCGACGCCGGCAGCGTCCACGATGAACGGCCGGGCCTTGTCCTTCCAAACCGTGAAATGGGCCTCGCCGCCGGTGAGCTTCACGCGGCGCTCGGTCTCGGAGTATAACACCACCACCTCGGCGCCATCCTTCAACTCGATGCGCGAGCCGTCGGGCAAGGCCAGGCGGTCGTTGACGTGCAGGTAGGATTTCGGCGCGGCCGCCACCGGAACCGGGGCCGGGCGGGG
>DAORVZ010000436.1:0-2548 GCA_035434005.1 Lacunisphaera sp. | reverse complement strand
GGCGCGCTCCTTCATCTCGTTTTCGATGGTGTGGTCGCGGGTGAGCTGCTCGAGGTGCTTGGAACGCAGGCGCAAGGCGGAGGAATCCCCGACGTGGCCGATGTTCATCTTCACGCCGGTGATGTGCGCAAAGGTGAGGGTCGAGCCGATGCCGAACTGCGGGCTGAGCACGCGGCCGAGGCGGAACACCTGATCGTTTACCTCCGCCAGGATGCGCGGGTAATTGAGCTTATGACCGGCCGCATGGCCCGTGAAAATCTTCTCAAGTGTCGCTAGGGCCAATTGGCTGGCTTGGCCACCGGCGGGCAGCCCCCCGATCCCATCCGCCACCGCATAGAGACCGTGGGTGTCGTTGCGCAGGAAGCTGTCCTCGTTTTCCGGTCGGACAAGGCCGACGTCGGTGTGGGCAAAGGAGCGCAAGGACATCATTTCGGCAAGTCTAGTGAGAGGTTTGGTTCAAGGGAAAGGTCTAAAAACACGGTCTCGACTGGCCAGATCCATGCGCTCGCAAACCTGCGTGGGCAAAGAACCTAGGAATTCGCGTCCGTAGGCCTTGGCCAACACCCGCGAATCGAGAATCGTGACCGTCCCGCGGTCGGATTTATTCCGGATGAGACGGCCGATGCCCTGCCGGAACTTGATGAGCGCGTCAGGCAGGGTGAGGTCGTTGAAGGGGTTGCCGCCGGCGTCACGGATGTGCTCGCACTTGGCCTCGGTGATGGGATGGGTCGGTGGATCGAAGGGCAGGCGGGTGATGATGACCTGCGACAGGGCCGCGCCCGGGACGTCCACCCCGGTCCAGAAACTGTCGGTGCCGAACAGGACTGCGTTGCCGAGCTTCCGCATCTGGTCGGCGATTTCGGTGCGGGAAAGGTCGGCACCCTGCATCAGGAAAGGCCGGCCGGCCGCGCGCCAGCCGGGCTCGAGCGCGGCCGCCACGGCACGCATGTCGGTGTAGCTGGTGAACAGCACGAGCGAGCCGCCGCGCACCTTGTCGGTGCAGAAGCGGATGTAGTCGGTGAGGGTCTCGATCGCCAACTTGGCCTCCTTGGGCGAGGGCAGGGGCACATCGGACGCGACGAACACCCGCATGTTTTTGTCGAAATCGAAGGGCGATTTCACGGCCATGGCCTGCGCGTCGTCCGCCCCGATGCGGAGGGCGAACGGCTCGATGCTGCCGCCCATGGCGAGAGTGGCGCTGGTGCAGACCACGCTCGTAGCCCTTGAGAAAAGGACTTCCCGTAATTTTGCGGCCACCTCGATTGGCGCGCTGCGAAGATGCACAATAGGTTTTCTTTTGCCGGTGAGCTCTGCCCAGTAGACATGACCGTCGGCCGAGAGGTTCAGGAAATTGCTGATGCTGGCCCTATAGGACGCCACCTTCTTCATCTTCTCCCGCAATTCATCCCGCAATTTCCCATCAGGCAGTTTGCTGTCGATGTAGGCCAGCCGGGCGTGCAGGAGATTAAGCGGTTCATCCAGCCATGGTTCGGCGAATCCCTTTTCGCGCACCCTGAGTATGGGCCTGATTTGAACTAGCCGGTCATGGATAAATTCAAAAAACTGCCTGGAGGCCTCAAGGCAGTCTTCCGTGGCCAGGCAAGCTCCGGGATCATCCAATTTGCGGAGAAAACCCTTCTTTTTCTTAGGGTTGAACAGCGAGCGCAGCATGCGGTCCAGTCCACCACTGCTTACGGTCAGTCCAAAATTGTCGGTGGCGACCTCCGGAATTGTGTGGGCTTCGTCCAAGACCACGAAGTCGTTTGCGTGAATCACGCCGCGTTTGGGATTGGAGCCGGAGATCTCGCCTACGTGAATAAGCGCGAACAGCAAGCTGTGATTGACGATCAAGACCTGAGCGTTCTCGCAGCGGGCTTTGGCCGCCTGATAAAAGCATTCCTTGCCACTACAGTATTTCTTCGAGCAGCCGGCTGAATCAGCGCAAACGAGTTCCCATACTTCGTCGCTGGGTTTGGGCTGTAACTCGTGGCGAAGCCCAGTCCGGGTTTCTTTCGCCCACTTCGCAATAGCCTTCAATTCGTCCTTTTCCGTGCTGATTAATAGCTCGTCGCTGTCGTTGAGAGCTGATTCCAGCCGGGTCGGGCAGAGGTAGTTCGACTTGCCGACGAGCACCGTCGAGCGGAAGTCGGCATAGCGGGCGAGGTCGGGCGCGGCCTTGAACACGCGGCGGCAGATGGGCAGGTCCTTCTGCTCGATCTGTTCCTGCAATGAGATCGTGTGGGTGGACACGATGAGCTGCCGGCCCTGGTCGACGGCGTGGATGATGCCCGGGATGAGATAAGCGAGCGATTTGCCGACCCCCGTGCCGGCCTCGAAGAGCAGCGGCTCGTCACGATAGAGGGCACCGGCGGTCACAGAGGCCATCTGCTCCTGTTCCGGACGGTGCTCGAGGTTTAGCGCGTCGCACAGCACGCCGGTCTCGCAGAACAATGCCTCCACCACCTCGCGAACGCGGGAGGGCTTGGAGCCGTTGCCTGCGCCTCGGCCAGAGTCATCAATCAGACCAATCATGGGCGCTCACTGAGCT
>DAORVZ010000435.1:0-2563 GCA_035434005.1 Lacunisphaera sp. | reverse complement strand
GCTTCGCTTCGGCTCCGCCACGCTGTCGCTGAGTGCCTACGAGAAGGCGACGGTGCCCGCAGCGAAGTAAAGGTGGAACCTGTGCTCCGCGCAGGTTAGGCAAGCCCGCGCGGAGCGCGGGCTCCACCTACCTCCACCCAAAACCGCCAAGGTTTCCCCGCCCACTCCGGCCCGGCGTAGTCCACGCCGATGCGCGGACCCGTTCGCAGCGCACCGCGCGGCAGCTTGAAACCGTCATCCTCGATCCACAGGCCGGAAACCGGGATGGCGTCCGCACCATTCAGCCGCCAGTCGATCGCCAGCCGTTTGGTCAGCCGACCGGGTCCCGAGATGCCCTCGACGCCACGAATCAGCACGGCCGCGGGATAATCCGCCGGCCCCGTGACGAGGTTGAGCATCTCATGCACGCCGTAGCAGAGATAGACATACCAGACGCCGCCCGGCCGATACATGACCTCGGTGCGCTTCGTCCGGCCCTTGCTGGCATGGCAGGCCAGGTCATTTTCCCCGTCATAAGCCTCGACCTCGGTGATGCGGTGGCGGGCGACTGTGCCGTCGGGGCGTCGCCGGGCCAAAACCTTGCCCAGCAGGCTGCACGCCACAGCGGTGGTGCGCCGACGCTGGAGAGATTTCGCTTTAAGGACGCACGGCATGTCTCGATATCTCCCCCCGCGCGCATGAACGCAACTTCCGCCCACCCGACCTTGGCCCAGAATCGCGAGATTCTGCGGCAGGGCATGCGCGCCAGCGTGATCGAGGGCGTGCTCGCCACGCCGGTCGTGACGATGTCGCTGCCGGTGAATATATTCATGACGGCACTGGTGGCGAAAGGCTTCCCCTTGTCCAAGCCCGACATAGGCGGCGTCAGTTCGCTGCCGTTTGCGTGCAATTTCCTCCAGGTGTTCATCACTCCGCTGGTGACGCGCTGGGCCCGGGCCCGGCCTACCGCCATCATCGCCGCCGCCCTGCACACCGCCTGCTGGGCCTGGCTGGGTTGGAAGCTGCCCTCGCTCTCACCGGATGATCCTGTCGCCACCGGCCGTTTCCTGCTGATCTGGGTGTTTGTCGCGTCGCTCTTCAACGCGGTGCTCGCCGTCGTCTGGAACGGCTGGATGCACGATCTTGTGCCCGCCCGGCTGCGCGGCCGCTATTTCAGTCAGCGCAACCGATTTTGCCAGGGATCGACCCTGGTCTTCGTGCTGAGTGCCGGCATCGTGCTGTCGTGGGGCGAATACTCGGCCCGCACGTTCCAAGGCATCATCGCGATAGCGTGCCTGTGTCGTGTGGCTTCGCTGGTCTACTTCGCCCGCATGCCGGACCGCCGTCCGGCGACGCATGTGCGACATGCCCCGCCCCTGCCGTTGTCCGGCCAGTTTGCCGTGGTGCGCCAGGCGCGCTCCCTGCTGCTCTTTATTGCGTTTGGAGCCGTCTGGTCTTTCGCCGCGAACTGCTTCGGGCCGTTCTACTATGTCTTCATGTTCGAGGAACTGGATTTTTCGGGCGTGCAGGTCGGGATACTCGCGACGCTGACCGCTCTGGGCGGGATACTCTCGCTCTCGGTATGGGGCAGTCTGATCGACCGCTACGGCAACAAGGCCTGCCTCGTGGTCGCTCTCGCGCTGTGGCAGGGGCAGAATTATCTCTGGTGCATCCTCACGCCGGCCAATAGCGCGATCCTTTACGGCATGTGGTTCTGGGGCGGCGCCCTGAGCGCAGGTTTCATCCTCGGACAGTTCACCATCCTGCTGAAATTGATCCCCTCCGAGGCCCGCAGTCTGGCCATCGGCTTCAACCTCGCCGTTACTTCGGTAGTGGCGGCGCTCTCTCCGATTATCGGAGGCGAAGTGCTGGCGCGGCTACTCGCCTTGGGTTATGCGCCGCTCGATGTTTATCACTTGGTCTTTCTGCTCCAACCGACCGTCGCTTTGCTCGGTTGTATCTTGTTGCTGCGCATAGAGGAACCAGCTTCCAGTTCCCTGGCCAATGTCGTCGGGGCCATGCGGAACGTCCGCACGCTCAGCGGCGTGCTGGGTTTGAGCTTCTTCGTCAATTATCTCTTTGTGCGGCCAGCGGATGCCGATTCGCGCCGGCATCTGAAATAAAGCCTTGATTACCCTTGGCCGACTCCCCTTATTTCGCCCCTTTGAACTTATGAAAGCTACTATCAAAACACAGGGGAAGCAGTTCTCGGTCAGCGAGGGCGACATCCTCATCGTGGATCGCTATCCCAAGACGGAAGCCGGCTCCACGGTCGAAATCAACGAAGTCCTCGCCGCGGGCGAAGGCGATAATTTCAAGGTCGGCACCCCCTTCCTCACTGGCGCCTCGGTCAAGGCCAAGGTCCTCGAGAACAAGCGCAGCAAGAAGATCATCGTCTTCAAGATGCGCAAGCGCAAGGGCTCGAAGCGCAAGCGCGGCCACCGCCAGGAACTCTCCGTCATCAAGATCGAGTCCATCAAAGCTTAAGGCCCTCCACCATGGCACATAAAACAGGTCAGAAATCCTCCAGCAACGGCCGCGACAGCACATCCAAGCGCCTCGGCGTGAAGCTCTATGGCGGCCA
>DAORVZ010000434.1:0-2567 GCA_035434005.1 Lacunisphaera sp. | reverse complement strand
GGGCTACCCGCCGCGCGACCTGCTTTTCAAAAAGCACTTCGTGGCCGACGTCGAAAAGACCACCCGCGAACTCGCCACCAAGATCGGCTCCGTGCCGGCCCTGATCGGCTACACCGAGGCGAACACCACCGGCACCGGCCGCTCGGCCTTCAACTCCGCCGCCTTCTGCCATCAGGGCAAGATCCTCACCTCGGCCCGCAAGTGCCTCCTGCCGACCTATGACGTGTTCGACGAGGACCGCTACTTCGAGCCAGCCTCCGCCCCCATCGTGATCGAGTTCGGCGGCCGCCGCATCGGCGTCACGATCTGCGAGGACATCTGGACGCACGCCATGATCTCGACCCGCCGCCTCTACAACGGCGCCGAGCCCGTCCGCCAGCTCGCCGCCCAGCGCTGCGATGTGATGGTCAACCTCTCCGCCAGCCCGTGGAACCACGGCAAGGGCGACATCCGCCACAAGCTCGTGGCCGACACCGCACGCCAGCTCGGCTGCCCGGTCGCCTACGTCAACGCCATCGGCGGCAACGACGAGCTCCTCTTCGACGGCCGCAGCGTGGTGACTGATGCCGAGGGGCAGACCCTGGCCGGACTCGCCGCCTTTCGCGAGGAACTGAGCGTGGTCGATCTTTCGAGATCGAAAATCGAGAATCAAAAATCGAAAATCCACGCCACCTTCGAGCAGGCCGACCTCGCCGATATCTACGACGCCCTCGTGCTCGGCGTTCGCGACTACGCGCAGAAGATCGGTTTCAAGAAGGCCCTGCTCGGCCTCTCCGGCGGCATCGACTCCGCCCTTACCGCCGTCATCGCCGCCGAGGCGCTCGGCCCGAAGAATGTCATCGGCGTCAGCCTGCCGTCCGTCATCTCCAGCCAGCACTCGAAAGACGACGCCCGCATCCTGGCCGAAAACCTCGGTATCGAGTTCCACACCATTTCCATCGCTGACACCGTCGGCGCCGCCGAGAAGACGCTCGCCCCGATCTTCGCCGGCCGGCCGCGCGATATCGCCGAGGAAAACATCCAGGCCCGCGCCCGCGGCCTGCTGCTGATGGCGATCTCCAACAAGTTCGGCGCCCTGCTCCTCACCACCGGCAACAAGAGCGAGATGGCCGTCGGCTACTGCACGCTCTACGGCGACATGTGCGGCGGCCTCGCCGTCATCAGCGACGTCTTCAAGATGCAGGTCTACGCCCTCTCCCGCTGGATCAACCGGGAGAAGGAAATCATCCCGGTCTCCAGCATCGCCAAGCCGCCGAGCGCGGAGCTGCGCCCCGACCAGACCGACCAGGACAGCCTGCCGCCCTACGAGACGCTCGACGCCATCCTCAAGGGTTACGTCGAGGAAGGCCTGTCCCGCGCCGACCTCGTCGCCCAGGGCTTCGACCAGGCCGTGGTCAACGACATCGTCCGCAAGGTCGACCTCAACGAATACAAACGCAAGCAGGCCGCCCCCGGCCTGAAGATCACCCCCCTCGCCTTCGGCGTCGGCCGCCGCATCCCGATCGTGCAAAAATACGTGAGCTGAGCTATTGAACCACTGAGGTCCACTTATGAGCACTGATACGGCTCTCAAAAGCGAACACGATGCAGATGGCTACGCTTTGATCGGAGCCTGTTATGAGGTTCATACCGAGATGGGGAACGGCTATCTGGAGAGCGTTTATCAGGAGAGCCTGGAACTTGAGCTGACCGATCGTGGCATATCTTTCATCGCTCAGCCAAAGCTCCCGATTTTCTATAAAGGCCGCCAGCTAAGGAAAGAATACGAGGCCGATCTGCTTGTGCTTGATAAGATCATCGTCGAGCTAAAGGCCGTCAAAGCCTTGCTTCCTGAGCACGAGGCTCAATTGATCAACTACTTGAAAGCGACCAAGCGGAAAGTCGGCTACTTGGTGAACTTCGGCGCATTCCCCAAGCTCGATTGGCGTCGCCGTGTTCTCTAATCTTTTTTCATCAGTGTAGCTAAGTGTCCATCAGTGGTTCAAACATGTCTTCCTCTTCCGAACTCTTCGCCCGCGCCCAGCAGCTGATCCCCGGCGGCGTCAACTCTCCCGTCCGGGCCTTCCGCTCCGTCGGCGGTGCGCCGTTCTTCACCAAGTCCGCCCAAGGCGCCACGCTCACCACCGTCGACGGCAAGGAGTTGATCGACTTCGTCTGCACCTGGGGCCCGGCCATCCACGGTCACAATCACCCGCGCATCAAGGCCGCCATCGCCGCCGCGCTCGAAAATGGCACGTCCTTCGGCACGCCGAATCCCTACGAGGTCCAGATGGCCGAGTTGATCGTGAAGTTCTTCCCGTCGATCCAGAAGGTCCGCATGTGCAACAGCGGCACCGAGGCAACCATGTCCGCTATCCGCCTCGCCCGCGGCTTCATCAAGCGCGACAAGATCATCAAGTTCGCCGGCTGCTACCACGGCCACAGCGACTCCCTGCTCGTCGCGGCCGGCTCGGGGGCGCTCACCCACGGGAATCCCGACAGCGCCGGTGTGCCGGCGGCCTTCGCGCGCGAGACCGTCGTCTTGCCCTACAACGACACCGCGGCCATTGATGCCGCCTTTGCCGCCA
>DAORVZ010000433.1:0-2569 GCA_035434005.1 Lacunisphaera sp. | reverse complement strand
GCGGGTAGACGCCGGAGTCGGTGCCGTAGGCGACCTTGGCACCGGCCTTCACCGCCTTGGCGAAATTCTCGCGCTGGGTGCGGCCGACGAGGCGCTCCTTCTCGAGGATTTTTTCCGGGTAACCCATGCGGCCGAACTCAGCCAGGATGTAGTCGTCGTTGTAGATGTCGAAGACCAGCCAGGTGCCGTGCTGCTTGGCGAGGGCGAGGCCCTCGTCGTCGATGAAACTGGCATGCTCGACGGAGGTGACGCCGGCGCGGATGGCCATCTTGATGCCTTCGGTCCCGTGCGCGTGGGCGGCGACCCGTTTGCCCCACAGATGGGCCTCGTCGACAATGGCGTTCATCTCGGTTTGGGTGTATTGCGGCGCGCCGACGGATTCCTCCTCGGAGAGCACGCCGGCGGTGGCCAGCATCTTGATGACGTCGGCGCCGTATTTGATGTTTTCGCGGACTTTCTTGCGGACGGCATCCACCCCGTCGGCCACGCCGCCGATGTTGCCCTCGAAGCGAATATAGGGGGACATGCCGTTGATGTCGCCGTGGCCGCCGGTGGCGCTGAGGGCGGGGCCGCTGGCCAGGATGCGCGGACCGGGAATCTTGCCGGCGTTGATCGCGTTGCGGAGTGCAAAGTCCACGTAGTTGTCGGCACCGACGTTGCGGATGGTGGTGAAGCCCGCCGCGAGCGTGCGCCGGGCGTAGAGGTGCGCCGTGATCGCCTCGTCGATCGGCGAACGCCGGAAGAGGTCCTCGTAGAAATTCTCCGGCTGGCTCGTGACGTGGGTGTGGCAGTCGATGAGCCCGGGCAGCAGGGTGGCACCGCCGAGATCGATGGTGCGGGCGCTGGCACCGGGCGGAATCACCCGGGCGAGATCGGCAGCGGCGACGACGACCTTGATGCGGTCGCCCTCGATGACGACGGCCTGATCGGTGAGGACGCGCCCCGTGACCGGTTCGACAAGGTGCGCTGCCTTCACGACCAGCCAGGGCGAGACCTTAACTTCGGCCGTGTCGGCGGGCGGCGCGGCCCGCAGCGCGGGCAGCAGGCCGACAAGGACGAGAACCAGGGCGGGGACGAAGGAAGCACGCATGTGGACACACTGCTACCAATCTCAGGCCAGACAAAGCTAAAGTCCGGGCCCGTTCACTTGATGGCCCGTTCGTAGTAGATGAGCGGGATCTCGCGGTAGGTGGCGCGGCCCGTCTCGCGGCAGCCGCACTTGGCGTAGAACGCCCCGGCCCCGGCGGCCGGGTGATCGAAGGCGTCGAGGAAGATGGCCCCGGCTTTCGCGCGGCGGGCGATCTTCACGGCCTCGGCGAGACACGCCCGGCCAAGACCCTGGCGCTGGTGCTCCGGCGCGACGACCATCGCGGTGAGATAGAGCGGGCACTTGGCCTTCGGGAAATTATTCAGTTCGATGGCCCAGGGTTTCTTGGAATCGAGTATGAGCGACGCGACTGCCTCGCCGCGCTGCAGGACGACGAACAGTTTGGCGTTGCGGAGATCGAAGATCACGCCGGCGGTGGTGCTGTGGGCGGTCCACGGTCCCTTGCCGTGCTTAAAGGTCAGGTCGTCGGAGACGGCGTTGCGCAGGGCAGCGATGGCCTCGGCGTCCTCAGGCGTGGCGAGTTGCAGCGTAATGCGCATGGCACCTGGCCTCACTTCGCCGGTTTGGCCTGTTCGAGCGGCAGCGCGTGCAGCTTCAGTTCCGGGTTCTTTTCCTGGAAATAGCGCATCGTCCACTCGTTCGGGAAAAGCACGACGGGGTGGTCGAACTTGTCGGCGCCGAAGCTGACGCCGGTGGCGACGACGAGTCGCGAGGGGTCTTTGAGCGCGGGATGCGGCTCGACCCAGCGGAGCATCGTCCACGGCGCGGGCGTGAGGCGCGACTCGGCAGCGTATTCGCTCTGGAGGCGCCATTGCACGACCTCGAATTGCAGCGGGCCGACGGCGGCGAGCAGCGTGGCGCCGGACGGGGCGCTTTTGGCAGTGAAGGACTGGACGACGCCCTCCTGCAGGAGCTGCTCAAGCCCGGCCCGGTATTTCTTGGAGTCGCCGGTGTTCGGGTTGGTGATGTAGGTGAAGACCTCGGAGGGGAAGCGCGGGATCTCGTCGTAGCAGATGCTGCGATCCTGCGTGAGCGTGTCGCCGATGCCGAACTCGCTGTGGCCGACGAGGCCGATGACATCGCCCGGCCAGGCTTCGTCCACCGTCTCGCGTTCGCGGCCGAAGAGCTTGTGGGAGGAGGAGAGGCGGACGGACTTGCCGGTGCGCTGGTGCGTGACGACCATGTCGCGGTCGAACTTGCCCGAGCAGACGCGGCAGAACGCGATGCGGTCGCGGTGCTTGGCGTCCATGTTCGCTTGGATCTTGAAGATGAAGCCGGAGAATTTCGGGGAATCGACCGGGATGACACGTTTCTCCGGAGCGGCGGCGGCCTCGCCGCTGTCGGTGCGCAGCGGGGTCGCAGCGCCTCCAGAAGTGACGGTGACCGCGATCGAGCGACGGGGTTGCGGCGGCACCGAGTCCTTGAGGAAACCGTCGAGCAGGAGCTGGATGCCGAAATTGT
>DAORVZ010000432.1:0-2571 GCA_035434005.1 Lacunisphaera sp. | reverse complement strand
CGAAACGCCCAAAATCCAGTTCGCCAACTACAAGGTCAACAACGGCCAAGCCCTGGCCGGTTCCGCGGAGTTTGACGCCAACCCGCTGGCCGCCTGGCACAAGATGCAGGCCCCCGAGGCCGGCGAGAACGCCGCGCTCGTCACGCATGGCCGCAAACTCTTCCAAGAAAAGACCTGCGTCTCCTGCCACACCGTCCGCGGCCACGAAGGCATCGGCATCACCGGGCCGGATCTCACCCGCGTCGGCGCCCGCTCGACCATCGCCGCCGGCGTGCTGGAGAACACTCCCGAACGCCTCGCCCAATGGTTGCACGACCCCGCCCACTTCAAGCCCGGCAACAAGATGTATTACGGCGGCTACCTCGTGCAGGAAGGCACCGGCTTCAACGCCACGTGGAAACAGAACCTCACGCTCAACGACGGGGAAATCAACGCCCTCGTCGCCTACCTGCACAGCCTGAAATAAGGCCCATCCTCAACCACCCCCTTTATGGCAGAAGCTCTGGCTAAAAACGCTTACACCGGCGGCGCACACGCCCCGGCGAAGAAGGCGACCTTTGATCTGTTCGCCCGCCCGACGGCCAAGACCGGCCTCGTCAGCTGGCTGACCACCGTCGATCACAAGAAGATCGGCATGCTCTACGGCGGTTTCGCGATCTTCTTCTTCCTGGTCGGCGGCCTGGAGGCCCTGATGATTCGCACCCAGCTCATGGTGCCGAACAACCACTTCATCAGCGCCCAGCTCTACAACGAGCTGTTCACGATGCACGGCACCACGATGATCTTCCTCGCGGTGATGCCCCTCAACGCGGCCTTCTTCAACCTGCTCGTCCCGATCCAGGTCGGCGCCCGCGACGTGGCCTTCCCCCGCCTCAACGCCTTCTCGCTCTGGGTGTGGGTCGTCGGCGCCATCCTCCTGAACGTCGGCTGGCTCTCCCACGTCAGCGACTCGCTGAAGGGCTTCGGTGGCGCCCCGGATGCCGGCTGGTTCGGCTACGCCCCGCTGACCTCGAAAGCCTTCACCCCCGACCTGTCCACCGACCTCTGGGTGCTCGGCCTGCAGGTGCTCGGCCTCTCCTCCATCGTCGCCTCGCTGAACTTCATCGTCACTATCATCAATATGCGGGCCCCCGGCCTGACGATGATGCGCCTGCCCGTGTTCACCTGGATGGCGCTCGTCACCAGCTTCCTGCTCATCCTCGCCCTGCCGGCCATCGCCATCGCCTTGGTTGAGGTCATGATGGATCGCAACTTCGGCACCAACTTCTTCGAGGTGTCCGGCGGCGGCCAGCCCATCCTCTGGCAGCACCTCTTCTGGGTGTTCGGCCACCCCGAGGTTTACATTCTCATCCTGCCCCCGATGGGCTACGTCTCGGAAATCCTGCCGACCTTTGCCCGCAAGCCGCTCTTCGGCTACCCGATCGTCGTGTTCTCGGGCGTGGCTATCGGCTTCATCGGCTTCGGCGTGTGGAGCCACCACATGTTCACCACCGGCATGGGCAACGTCGCCACCGCCGCCTTCGCGCTCGCCACCATGGCCATCGCCGTCCCGACCGGCGTCAAGATCTTCAACTGGATCGGCACTCTCTGGGGCGGCCAGATCATGACCCGGGTGCCGATGATGTTCGCCCTCGGCTTCATCTGGATGTTCATGCTCGGCGGCTTCTCCGGCGTCATGCACGCCGCCGCCCCCGCCGACGCACAGCAACAGGACACCTACTTCGTCATCGCCCACTTCCACTACGTGCTCATCGGCGGCGCCACCTTCGCGCTGCTGGCCGCCATCCACTTCTGGTTCCCTAAATTCTTCGGCCGCATGGTGCCCGAGTTCTGGGGCAAGGTCTCCTTCTGGCTCATATTCGTCGGCTTCAACTGCACGTTCTTCCCGATGCACTTCCTCGGCCTGAACGGCATGCCGCGCCGCACCTGGACCTATGACTCCAACATGGGCTGGAACGAGGGCAACCTGTTCGCCACCCTCGGCGCCTACCTGCTCGGCATCGGCATCTTCACCTACTTCGCCGTCCTCGTCTGGTCCCTCTTCAAGGGCAAGCTCGCCGGCAACGACCCGTGGGACGCGCGCACGCTGGAGTGGTCCATCCCCTCCCCACCGCCGGAACACAATTTCGCCGCCATTCCCACCGTCCACGCCCGCGACGCCTGGTGGTATGAGAAGCACCACAAGGATGAGATCGCCAAGGAGAAGGCCGCCCACATCCAAGCCGAGGAATCCCACGGCGGCATCCACATGCCGGATCAGTCGTGGTATCCGCTTTTCGCCGCCTTCGGCCTCCTCATCGGCGCCTACAACTTCGCCCAGATCCATCACCCGCTGGTGCTGTTCGGTAATCAGGTATCCCCCTCCCATCTGTCGCTCGCCATCACCGGCGGCGTCATCATAGTGATCTCTCTCTATCTTTGGTCCCTGGAAGGCCCCGGCGGCTACCACCTCCACCTAGTCGCCGACGGCAAGGTCACCGAGTCCCGCGGCGGCCACCACTGAGGAAGTAAAAAGGTGAAAGTGAGAGTGAAAGTGTTCCAAACCCATACATAACACCACCGCCTCTCTCA
>DAORVZ010000431.1:0-2573 GCA_035434005.1 Lacunisphaera sp. | reverse complement strand
ATTCAATAACCGGCTGGCGCCTCGGCACGCTCGTGGCCCCGGTCCCGATCGCCAAGGCCTGCGCCGAGCTGCAAAGCCAGATGTCGTCCAACGCCACAACCTTCGCCCAATACGGCGCGCTCGCCGCACTGAAGGAAAAAGCGAAGGCCGCCGCCGCGCTGGCGGAAATGAAGACCGCCTTCGATCGCCGCCGGAAGCACCTGCATGCCGAGTTGAACAAGATCCCCGGCGTCACCTGCCTCCTCGCTGGCGGCGCGTTCTATCTTTTCCCCAATATATCCAGCTTCGGGCTCAAGGACACCGAGTTCTGCGCCAAGCTGCTGGAGCAGGAGAAGGTCGCGGCGGTGCCGGGCTCGGCGTTTGGCGCCGAGGGCTACCTGCGCCTCAGCTACGCCACCTCCGACGAAATCATCCGCAAGGGCATCGAGCGGCTGGCGCGCTTCTGCGCGAATTTGAAGAAGTAACCGCACACCGGACGGCGCGTCATTCCCACATGCGCCTGTTCTCCCTTGTTGTCCTGATCGTGCTGGCGGGCGTCCGTCTTGGCGCCGACCAACTTGAGCGCCGCACATGGCTCGTCAACGGCGTGCCCCGTGAAGCGCTGGTGCGCGTGCCGGACAAAATCTCGGCGGGCGGTGCGCCGCTGGTGTTCGCCTTCCACGGCCACGGGGGCACGATGGGCCACGCGGCGCGCAGCTTTCAAATTCACGAGCAATGGCCGGAGGCCATCGTGGTCTATCCACAGGGACTGCCGACGGCCGGGCAACTGACCGATCCCAAGGGCGAGCGCTCCGGCTGGCAGGGCCGGGCGGGCATGGAAGGGGACCGCGACCTGAAATTCTTCGACGTCATGCTGGCGGACCTGAAACAACGATACGCGGTGGACGCCCGCCGCATCTACTCGACCGGTCACTCCAACGGCGGGGGTTTCACCTACCTGCTGTGGGCTGGGCGGGGGGAGGTGTTCGCCGCCATGGCTCCGTCAGCAGCCGTGATCGGACGCGGCGTCGGCGGGCTCACACCCAAGCCGGTGCTGCACATCGGCAGCCCGCAGGACGCACTGGTGAAGTTCGTCTGGCAGAAAAAGATGATCGAGCACGTGCTCACGCTGAACGGCTGCACGGTCTTCAAGCCGGACGCCATGGGCTATACGGCTTATCCGTCAAAATCGGGCAATGAAGTGGCTGTCTACCTCCACGACGGCGGGCACAAGTATCCAAGTGACGTGGCGCCGGAGCTGATCGTGAAGTTCTTCCAGGCGCACGTGAAACCATGAGGTGGGCGCCGGTTTCCACACCGACGCCAGGTTCCGTTGTGGAAAGCGGCGTCCACCGGATTATTTCACGAACGGTATCAGCGCCCGCAGGCGCGGGTCGCGCAGCCACAGTCCGCCCCAGAGAATGACGCCGAAGATGACGTGCGTGACCGCCTGTTCGCCGATGCGCAGGTGGGTGAGCATCGCGCCGCCCAAGTAGCCGGTCAGCAGGATGGCTCCCATGACGGCCGTGCGCGGAATGAGGTAGACGGTGAGGCAGGCGAGTTCCAGGACGCCGAGCTTGAACGCCCACGCGACCGGAATCTGCAGGTGGATGAAGCCTTCGTCGAGAGCCGGCGGATGCGCGAGTTTCATGACGCCGCTGAATGCGAAGGGGAGGGAAGGCAGGATCGTCATGATCCAGCCGGTGATGCGTGCGGCTTTGGAGGGAACGGTGGTTTCCATGGGTGCGTGGGGTTGGGGTGGCGCGCTTGCCGCAGCGGGCGGGGTTGAAGCGGGCAAGGAGCCGGGGGCGTTGGCCGAGGTATATCGCCTCCCGGGCGGCAGGCGCAAGCGCGCGGGCGACAGAAACTGGCGGCCGCATGACCGTGACTTGAACGACGCCAATAATTTCACCAACCTGCGCCTGGGCACTTCCACGTGCCCAAAACTCAACCCCTGATCCCCATGCCCAAATACGTAGATGGATTTGTCGTCCCCGTCCTGAAGAAAAAACTGAAACAATATTTCAAGATCGCGAAACAGGCCGGCAAGGTCTGGCGCGAACACGGCGCCCTCGATTACAAGGAATGCCTCGGCGAGGACCTGACGTCCGCCAGCCAGTTCTGCATGCCTTTCCCCAAGGGCATCCGCCTCAAGGCCGGCGAGACCGTGGCGTTTTCCTACATCGTCTACAAGTCCAAGGCCCATCGCAACAAGGTGAACGCCGCCGTCATGAAGGACCCCCGCCTCGCCAACATGTGCGACCCGAAGAGCATGCCGTTTGACTGCAAGCGCATGCTCTACGGCGGCTTCACAGTCATGGTCGACGCCTGAGCGCCCGCCGTGCCGGCTGCCTCCATTGTTTTCATCGCCGGCCTGCGCGCCGGGCTCGACGCCGCCGGCATGGCGCTGCCGCCTTGAAAAAGGCCGCGCCACCAAAACCACCGCGCAGCCCGGCCCAGCTCCAGGCCGAGGTCGCGGCCGCACTCGCGTGGCTGAAGAAAAACAGCCGCGCGAAGGTCCGCGAGGGCATGACGCGTTACGGCCTGCCCAAGGCCAAGGCCCTGGGCGTGCCCGTCGGCACGATCCAGAAACT
>DAORVZ010000430.1:0-2574 GCA_035434005.1 Lacunisphaera sp. | reverse complement strand
TCGGCGGCGGCGCGGGCATCGCGCTGGCCGCCGTGGGCCTGCCCGCGCTCACCAGCCAATTGCCGCCGGGCCTGATCCCGCGCTCCGCCAGCATCGGGGTGGATGGCACCGCCCTGCTGTTCGCCGTCATTGTGTCGGTGCTGACCGGCCTCATCTTCGGCCTGCTGCCCGCGTGGCAGGTGCTGCGGGCCAACGTCAACGAGCTGCTCAAGTCCGGGGGCGCGCGCGGCGGCTCCAGCAGGTTCGCCGCCTCCGTGCAGGGCACCCTCATCGCCAGCCAGGTGGCGCTGACGCTCATCGTCCTCACCGGCGCCGGTCTGCTCATGCAAAGCCTGCTGACCATGCAGCGCACCTCCCCCGGCTTCGACCCCGCCAACGTGCTCACGCTGCGCATCTCGCCGCCTCCGTCGCGATGGGACAACCTCCAGCAGCTCGGCGACTACTACGAGCGCGTGCTTGCCGAGATCCGCCGCGAGCCGGGCGTCGCCACCGTGGCGCTCAACAGCAGCGCACCGCTCACCGGCATCACCCTGCGCTACCCGTTCTGGGTCGAGGGCCGCCCCGTCGAGGAGGGCAACGCCGACGAGGCCGTGTTCAACTCCATCAGCCCGGACTATTTTGCGACATTGCGCATCCCGGTCCTGCGCGGCCGGGGTTTCACTGACGCCGACGACCTGAAGGCCGCAGCCAGCCGGCCCGTATGCGTCATCAACCAGACCATGGCGAAGCGCCTCTTCGGTGAGACCGACCCCATCGGCAAGCGCCTCCGCACGATGCCGTGGATGGTGCGCGGCTGGCGCGAGGTGGTCGGCGTCGTCGGCGACGTGAAGCAGGACTCGCAGGCCGATGAGGCCACGCCGCAACTCTATGTCCCGTCGCGCCAGTCGCCGTGGTTCTTCACGATCGTCCTTGTGCGCACCACAGGCACCAGCGCCGCCACCATCCAGAACGCCATGCGCCGCGCCGATCCGACGCTTACCATGAGCATCAGCACCATGGAGGCGAACCTCACCCGCTCCGCCACGCAGCCGCGGTTGCGGGCCGCGCTGTTCGGACTGTTCGCCGCCGTGGCGCTCGGGCTCTCCGCCTTCGGCATCTACGCCAGCATCGCCTTCTCCGTCGGCCAGCGCACCCGCGAGATCGGCGTGCGCATGGCGCTCGGGGCCGCACCGGCCGACATCCTGCGCTGGGTGCTCGGCCGTGCCGCCCGGCTCGCCGGCCTCGGCGTCACCGCCGGCCTGGCCGGCGCGCTCGGCGTGGCGCAGTTGCTGCGCGGCGTGCTTTACGGCGTCGCGCCCACCGACCCACTCGTGCTCGGCGCGCTGCTGCTGTTCCTGCCCACCGTCGTGCTGGCCGCCGCCTACCTCCCCGCCCGGCGCGCCGCCCGCCTCAGCCCGACCCGGGCGCTCCAGCAGGAATAGGATTCTCCGCGGATAACACAGATTGGCGCGGATATAACTAATCAAACCGACCATCCGCGTTATTCGCGGTAAATTCTCCAACCCATCCCATGAAAACCAACCTCCGTCTCACGGCCCTCGCCGTTTCCTTCCTCGCCACGTTTGCGTCCGCACAAACATCACCAGTCCCGACCACGCCACCACCGGACGCCGCCGCCCTGAACAAGCAGAGCATCGAAAGCCTCCAGCAGAAGAAGGCCAAGGAGGCCGTCGAGTTCGCCGAGCAGGCGATCCAGGCCGATCCGGCCAACGCGGCGTATTACTCCCAGCTCGGCGTGGCGCTCAGCGCGCGCATGAACGAGGTGAACTTCATCCAGATGGCCGGCCTCTCCTCAAAGCTGAAGAAGGCCTTCGATAAATCCGTCGCGCTCGACCCCAACCACGTGCCCGGCCTCATCGGCCTGTCCCGCTTCTACTCCAACGCGCCGGAGATCGCCGGCGGCAGCCTGGCCAAGGCGGCCGAGTTCGCCACCCGTGTGCAGAAGATCGAGCCCTTCCTCGGTGAGATCGAACTCGGCAACATCGCCAACAAGGACGAGAAATACCCCGAAGCCCTCGCCCATTACGAGACGGCGGCGAAACTGCGGCCCACTCATGCCGGAGTGCAGGCCGGCTGCGGCCGCGTCCTCGTGAAGCTCGGCCGCAAGGACGAGGCCCGCGCCCGCTTCGAGGCGGCGCTCAAGCTCAACTCGGAACTCGAGTCCGCGAAGAAAGCCCTGGCCGAGCTGGACGCGACAGCGGACAAGTAAGTCTGACGGCGCGGCGCGAGGCGGGGCCGCCGGCCCCGCCTTTATCGTTGGCGGGATCGGCGATCTCGCCCTACATGGCGGCATCCCCATGACCATCGACTACGCCGCCCGCCGTGCCCGCATCGCCCCCGCCCTCGGCCTGACCGACGAGATCCTGCTCGCCGGCGCCGGCCACCCGATCCCCAAGCCGGAGATCAGCGACGCCCTGCTGCCCTTCATCGCCCACCAGGAATATTATTACCTGACCGGCCATGCCGACGCCACCGGCGGCATCATCGCGTATGATCCGAAGTCGGGCTGGACCTCCTGCGTCCCCGAGGTCACCGAGATGGACCGGGTGTGGGAGGGCAAGGAGCAGCTGCCCG
>DAORVZ010000429.1:0-2609 GCA_035434005.1 Lacunisphaera sp. | reverse complement strand
AGCGAGCCATGGTTGGTGCCGATGCGCATGGCCCGGCCCAATTCCCGGGCGCGCTTCACCAGCGGGGAAAAGGAGTCGTGCAGCCGCTGCAGCTCGCGGTCGTAGTCGGCGTCGGTGTATTCCTTGACGGCGAATTTCTTCTTGTCGGCGTAGTTGCCGGGATTCACGCGGATCTTTTCCACGTGCTCGACGGCTTCCATGGCGGCGGCGGGCAGGAAATGTATGTCGGCGACCAGCGGGATGTGGCCGAAACCCGCCGCCGTGAACTGCGCGCGGATAGCCTGGAGGCATTTCGCGGCGGCGACGTTGGGGGCCGTGATGCGGACGATCTCGCAGCCGACTTCGGCGAGGGCGATGGACTGTTTCACGGTCGCGGCGATGTCCTGGGTGTCGCTCGTGGTCATCGACTGGATGCGCACGGGATGGGTGCCGCCGACGCCGACGGCGCCGACCATTACCTCGACGGTGCGGCGGCGGATCGAGTGATAGCGGGAGGCGCAGTAGGACATGCGGCAAAAGGAGCGCGACCCGCTCCGGCCGTCAAGGTTTGGCCGGGGTGCCCGTTGGTTTCGGTTGCGCGGCGGCGGCTTCCTTGGCGGAGGCGTCGGCTTTGAAATCGCTGACCAGGCGCCGGATGTCGCCGAACACGGTGACATAAAGCACCATCATGAGCAGCAGCACCATGAAGGCGCTTTGGGTGGTCAGGATAAAGTTGGCGGGCAGGGGACGGCCGCGGAGCTTGGCGATGGTGGCGAGCAGGATGTGGCCACCGTCGAGCACGGGGATGGGGAGCAGGTTGAAGATGGCCAGATTGACGTTGATCAGGATGGCGAACCAGAGGGCGTAGCGCAGGGGGAAGTCGGATTGGCCGGCGTTCCAGAAGCCGCGGCCGATGCCGATGGGCCCGCTCAGGTTGGAAAAGGATAGGTCGCCCTTGGGGCTGACCAGGCTCCAGAGCGTGCGGAAGGTGTTGCCCACGATCTCGGAAATTTGGGTCCAAGGGGATTCCCGGAGCAGGCTGAAATTGGTCCGCTGGGTCAGTCCGGTGAGCGGGTGCGGCTGGCCCGTGATGGCGGCGGGCACGGTGAGCGCGACGCTTTGTCCGTGGCGGAGCACGGTGAGTTGCACGGGTTGATTCGGATGGGTGCGCAGGTAGTCAAAGAGGACTTCCGGGGCGGTGACCGCCCGGCCGGCGATGGCGGTGATTTCGTCGTTTGGCTGGAAACCGATGGCCGCGCTGGGCGAGCCCGGGGCCACCTGATCGATGATGGTCGCAAAGGCGGGCGAGACCCCGATGGTGCGGAACCGCTCGTCGCCGGAGCGTTGCGGGCTGGCGGTGATATCGAGGAGCTGTCCGTCCCGCTCGATGCCCAGCCGCACCACGCGCTGGCCGTCCTGCTGGGTGCCGGTGCCGAGCACGAGGGCGGATTTGAACTGGTTCCAGTCCTGCACCGGCCGGCCGTCCACTTGGCGGATGAGGTCGTTGGCCTTCAGCCCCGCTGCGGCCGCCGGGCTGGGCGCCTCGCTGCCGTCGGCCAGTTTCAAGGTGGGGATGACATAGCCGATCCGGGTGGTGGCCAGATATTCGGGGGCGGGCCGGCCGGCGAACCAGAGGATGGTGGCCAGGGCGAAGGCAAAGATGATGTTGAAGAAGGCCCCGGCGGCAAAGACCACCAGTTTGGTGGTGTAGGTGATCGGGGGCAGCTTCTCGGCCTCGACGTCGGACTCGCCCTCGATAGCGGCCATGTCCGCCAGTTGGGGCAAGGCCACATAGCCACCGAGAGGGATCCAGGAGAGGCGGTATTCGACGCCGTCCCTGGCCGTGTGTTTCCAGATGGCCGGGCCGAAGCCGATGGAGAAGCGGGTGACTTTCACGCCGCGGCGCCGCGCCGCGAGAAAGTGGCCGAGCTCATGGACGAAGATCGATCCGCCGAAAAAGAGGACGATCAGGGAGAGCGACCAGAGATTGCTGAACAGGCTGGAAAGGAAATCCATGTGGGGAGGTTTTGCGCGTAGGGGCGTCACTGGTGGACGCCCGCGGGCGCCGGCGAGCGGCGCCCCTACACGGCAGAAGGCTAAGATTGGCTGGTAAAGGTTTGTGCAACGCGCCGGGCTTCGGCGTCAACGGCGAGGACCTGATCGAGGGTGGAAGGTTCGATCAATTTTGTCGCGGCCAGAGTGTGTTCGATAATCCGGGGAATCGCAAGGTAGGGGACCCGGTTTTGCAGGAAAGCGGCGACGGCCACCTCGTTGGCCGCATTAAAAACCGCCGGAGCGGTGCCGCTGGCAGCCATGGCTTCGCGTGCCAGGCGCAGACAGGGGTAGCGGGTCTCATCGACCGGACGGAAATCGAGGGCGAAAATGCGGTCGAGCGGCAGGGCGGCGTCCGTGCCCGCCGGAGCTCGCTCCGGGTGGAGGAGGGCGTGCTGGATGGGGAAGGTCATCGAGGGCGGGCAGAGCTGCGCGAGCAGCGAGCCGTCGGTGAACTCGACGAGACAGTGCATGATGCTTTGGGCGTGCAGCACGGCCTGGCATTGCTCGGCGCGCAGGCCGAAGAGCCATTGCGCCTCGATGAGCTCCAGGCGCTTGTTGGCCAGCGTGGGGGAGTC
>DAORVZ010000428.1:0-2611 GCA_035434005.1 Lacunisphaera sp. | reverse complement strand
GCGGCCGCGCTCACCGGGCGGGTCGGCCGGTAGGCGAGCAGATCCACATCGCCCAGCGCGGCCCAGCCTTCCGCCCGGGCCAAGGCGACCGCGCTGGTCTCGATGATGACAAAACCGGCGGCGCGAAGGAGCGCGGAGCAGGCGTCGTGCAAGTCCGCCGTGTGGGTGGAGAGGATGAGGAGCAGCTGGGGCTCGTGGGCGAGCAGGCGGGCGGCCCCGCGCAATAATTCCAGCTCCGCGCCCTCCACGTCGATTTTCAGAACCGTGGGTGCCGGGACCTCGCCCGAGGCGATGAGGCCGTCCACTTGGCGCACGGGCACTTTCCAGCCGGTGCCGCCGAGGTGGGAACTGATGGAGCTGGCGCGCTGGTCGCCTTCCCAACCGAAGCTCAGCTCGCCGTCGGCCCCACTCACGGCGTAGGGGAGCACGGTGACATTGGCGGTGCGGTTCCAATGCAAATGCAGGCCCAGCAGGTGGCAGTTGCGCGGATTGGGCTCGAAGGCCACGACCCGTCCGGTGGGTCCGACGGCCGCCGAGGCGATCAGCACCGTGTAGCCGCAGTGCGCCCCGATGTCCCAGACGGTTTCGCCGGGCTGGAGCAGCTGCGGCAGGCAGGCCGCCTTGCCGGGCACAAAGCGGCCGTAGAAATAATTTTTGGCAGTGGACACGCTCCAGAATCGGCCCCGGTTGGGACCGCGGCGGATGGGGAGCCGGACATGGAGGAAAAGTTTTTTGAGCAGGCTCACACGGGGAGTGGTTGGCGGGTGGAGGGGGTGGGGGGGGGGACTAGTAGACTTCCGGGTAGGCCGGGCCGCGAGCCTTGAAGCGTTTGTGCACCCAGAAGTATTGCTCGGGGGCGAGGCGGATGTGGTGTTCGATCAGTTGGTTGAGGCGCACGGCGTCGGCCGCAGCATCCTGGGTCGGGAAGTTTGCGAGTGCTGGCAGGATGGTCAGCGTGTAGGAATGGTCGGCCTCGCGCCGGGCGAAGAAGGGCACGACCGCGCAGCCGGTCATCTCGGCGATCTTGCTGGTGGCGGTATTGGTGATCGCAGGCACGCCGAAGAAGGGGAGGATTTCGGAAGATTTGCTGCGTTTGCCTTGGTCGGGTGCATACCAGATGGCGGCGTTGCCACGCAGGCCGCGCACGAGGCCGCGCAGGTCGTCGAAATGCACGGCGGGCGACATGTGGCGGGAACGCTGGCCGCGCATGAGGTGGGCGACCACGGGGTTATTGGGATCGCGGTAGAGACCGCCCATCGTATGGGATTCGGACATGAACCGACCGCCGATCTCCAGCGTGGTGAAGTGTGCCGTGAGCAGGAGGGCGCCGTGACCCCGGGCAAGTGCGGCGGTCAGGTGTTCGAGGCCGACGACCCGGTGAGGCGGCAGGTCGGCTGATTGGGCCCACCAACCGGCGCAGACCTCAAAGAGACCGAGGGCGAGCGAGTCGTAGTGCGCGCGGGCCAGGGCGGCGATCTGAGGCGGGGATTTCTCCGGGAAGCAGAGCTGCAAATTGGCCAAGACCACCCGGCGGCGGATGCGGATGAGGTGAAACACCAGCCAGCCGAGGGCGCGGGCGAGCGCGCGTTTCTCGGGCCAGGGTAGCTTGTCGGCGAGCCAGAGGAAGCTGAGGCCGGCCCACATGGGCCAGTGCTGCGGCAGCCAGAGGCGGGGGTGCTCGCCAGCCTGACTCATGCGCCTCCGGACTTGGGCGCGTGGCGGTAAAGCTGCGGATTCAGCGCCGGGTCGTTATACATCTTGAACTGGAAGTAGGCGGAGAAGGTGCGGCGCCGGGCGATGACGTCGGTGAACAGATCCGCGAGGCAGCCGATGAGATCGCCGCGTTGCTGGCGGATGCGGGCGAGCTTCTCGGCGCATTTCGCCTGGTGGTCGGGGCTGGCTTCGGGGCGCACGGTCTGCTCGTGCATGTGGAATTCCTTCAGGGCGAGGATGGAGAGGCGGTCGATCATCATGCCCGGGGTCTCGGAGTTGCGCGGGAGGCCGGACTGCGGAGGCTGGAGCGCGGCGACGATGGCCTTGTCCATTTCCTCGGCAAAATTGTTCCGCTCCTGGTTGAAGCGGTCGATATTGCGCTTGGCCTGGCAGACGCGCTCGAAGCCGAGATCGTCGCGCCGGGCGACATCCTCCTCGTGCCAGAGTGAGAAATTTCGGAGGTGGTTTTCCTCCAGCAAGCGCCAGAATCCGTCGCCGGTGGCGGTGGGGGTGACCTGATGCCAGCGGGCGGTGAGTTCGGTCTGGCGGGCGGCAAGTTCCGGGGCGTCGAGTTTCATGGAGTGCGGCAAATTGAGTTGGACAAAACTAGGCCGGACACAAGCCTGCGGATTGAGCCCGATGCAAAGCCTCCTCGTCATCAAGCCGTCATCCTTGGGCGATATCGTGCATGCGTTGCAAGTGGTGCAGACCTTCGCGCGGGAGCGGCCGGACTGCCGGATCAGCTGGGTGGTGCGGGAGCGCTTTGCCGGACTGGTGCAGGCCGCCCCCTTTGTGCAAGAGGTGATAATCTTCCGCCGGCGCGGTGGCTGGTGGGCGTTCCTGCAACTTTTGCGGCAGTTGCGGGGCAAGCAGTTTGACGCCGTGTGGGACATGCAGG
>DAORVZ010000427.1:0-2614 GCA_035434005.1 Lacunisphaera sp. | reverse complement strand
ATACGGACCCGCTTTTCGAGCTTTGCAACAATTCATTGACCGCTTGGGCAAACAGCCGACCGAGCCGGACATCGGCCCGGCCGAGCCGGTCAATCTCGTTGGCACCGGGCACACCGAGCGCGAGGAGCTCCCGCCGCAAATCCTCGGGGAACTTCAGGGAGTGCGACGCGACGAGGGCGGGGCCGGGTGCAAAGCGCACCAAGGCGGCGTCGATGCCGTCGACACTCGTGCCGGAGAGGGTGCCGATGAACAGGTCAGGCATGGGACAGCCGGGTTGGGCGCGCAGATTTTTCCACGCGCCAGAAATGAACAGTTGAACCGGACGCCGCAACGCAGGATTCTCCCCGGCCGATGCTCAAGACTGAAACCCCCAGCGGTCGCCATCCGGATCTCGACCAGTATGCCACCCCCGACCTGATCCGGGCCTTCACCGAGGATCAGGTGCAGGCGGCCGGCGTCGTTCACGCCGCGGCCGATCAGATTGCCCGCGCGGTCGACGCAGCGGCACCGCGCATCGCGGCCGGCGGCCGGTTGATCTACGCGGGGGCCGGCACCTCCGGACGCTTGGGCGTGCTCGACAGCGTCGAGCTGTTTCCGACCTTCAGCTGGCCGAAAGACCGCGCGCTGGCGCTGATTGCCGGCGGCAAGGGGGCGATGTATGAGGCCGTCGAGGGAGCCGAGGATGATTTGCAGCAGGGCGAAGCCGATCTGCGCGCGCTTGGGCCGACGCGCCACGATGTCTGCATCGCCCTCGCGGCGTCGGGCTCCACGCCCTACGCGCTCGGCGTCCTCGCGGCGGCCCGGGCGGCCGGCGCGCTGACGATCGGCATCGCCAACAATCCGGGCTCGCCGGTCGCGGCGCAGGCGGAGATCGGCCTCACGCTCGACACCGGCAGCGAGGTGATCTCCGGCAGCACCCGCCTGAAAGCGGGCACGGCGCAGAAGATCGTGCTCAACACGCTTTCCAGCGCGATCATGGTCCGCCTGCACAAGGTGCATGGCAACCTGATGGTGGACCTGATGCCCACCAACGCGAAGCTCCACCTCCGCGCCGTGACCCTCACCATGCTCGCCACCCAGGCGGACGAGGCCACGGCCCGCCGCACGCTGGAGGCCTGTGGGCACAGCGTGAAACTGGCTATCGTGGCCATCAGACGAAAGACCGATGCCGCCGGCGCGCGGGCGGCGCTTGCCGCTGTCGGCGGCAGCGTGCGCCAGGCAATCGGGGAGGGGAAGAAATGAGCCTCCCGTCTTTTGTTGGAGCTTGCTTGCAAGCGAGCTCACCCACGATCCGTTTGCGGCGTTTTTGGATCGCCTGTAAACAGGCTCCTACATGGCTGTCGACTTGTAGCGTGATTCTCCTCGCCGGGTGCCAGACGACGCCCGAGGTGGCCGAGAACCCGCCGCCTGCCCCGCGTGAATTTCGCGGAGTTTGGGTGGCCACTGTCGCCAACATTGACTGGCCCAGCGCTCCCGGCCTGCCGGCTGCGCAGCAACGCGCGGAGGCGATTGCGATGCTGGACCGCGCCCGGGCCCTCAATCTCAACGCGATCATCCTGCAAGTGCGGCCCGCCGCCGACGCGCTTTACCCGTCGTCCTTCGAACCCTGGACCGAATACCTGACTGGCCGGCAAGGCGGCGATCCCGGCTACGATCCGCTCAAATTCTGGGTGGAGGAGGCCCATCGCCGGGGCCTGCAACTGCATGCGTGGTTCAATCCCTACCGGGCCCGGCACAACCAGGCGAAATCCGGCTTCGCCCCGACGCACATCGCAAAGACTCATCCCGCCTCCGTCAAAACCTACGGCGACTATTGGTGGATGGATCCGGGCGATGCCTTCGCCAGCCAGCGCACGGTGGAGGTCGTGTCCGACGTGGTGCGGCGCTACGACGTGGATGGCGTCCATATCGACGACTATTTCTATCCCTATCCCATCGCGGATACCAAGGCGCCGAAGCCCGCGCCGGGCGAGCCGGCGGCGACGCTGGATTTCCCGGATGCGCCGTCGTGGAAACTTTATCGCGACGCGGGCGGCAAGCTCTCCCGCGACGACTGGCGGCGGCGGAACGTCGACCAGCTCGTCGAGCGACTCTATCGCGCGATTCACGGCGTCAAGCCGCAGGTGCTGTTCGGCGTGAGCCCCTTCGGGCTGGGCCGGCCCGACCGCCGGCCGCCGGGCATCACGGGCTTCAGCCAATACGACAAGCTCTACGCCGACGTGGAACTCTGGCTGGAGCAGGGCTGGCTCGATTACCTAGCGCCGCAGCTCTACTGGCCGCGCGACCGCAAAGGGCAGGAGTTCGCCGTGCTGCTCGATTATTGGCAGCGGCAGAACCCGGCGCACCGCCACGTTTGGCCGGGATTGTTCACGAGTTCGATCAACGACACGCCGAAGTCCTGGACGGTCGAGGAGATACTCGCCCAGATTGCCCTCGTGCGGGCCGCGCCCGCCGCGACCGGGCACATCCATTACAGCATGATCGCACTGCAGCAGGATCGGCGCGGCATCAGCGCCCGGTTGCAGGCCGGAGCCAATGCCGCGCCCGCGCTGGTGCCGGCGACGCCGTGGCTGCCAGCCACGCCGCTGCCCGCCCCGAAATTGCAGATCGAGCC
>DAORVZ010000426.1:0-2617 GCA_035434005.1 Lacunisphaera sp. | reverse complement strand
TCGACAAGGGCGAAATCTACCAGGCCGAATACCGGGGGTTCTACTCCACCCGGCAGGAACAGTTCCTGCAGGAGAAGGACCGGCTGCCCGACGGCACCTGGCCGGAGATATTCGGCGAGGTCACGGAAATCGTTGAGTCGAACTATTTCTTCAAGCTGCAGCAGTATCAGCCGTGGCTCCGGGAGTTCTACGAGCAGAACCCGAACTTTATTTTTCCCGCCTTCCGCCAGAAGCAGGTGCTCGAATTCCTCAAGGATCCGCTCAATGACCTGTGCATCTCGCGGCCCAAGGAGCGGCTGGAGTGGGGCATCCCGCTGCCCTTCGACGAGGGGTATGTGACCTATGTGTGGTTCGATGCGCTCCTCAACTACTACGCCGCCGTGGTGGACCGGCCGGAGCTCTGGCGCGAGGTGCGCCATGTCATCGGCAAGGACATCCTGGTCCCGCCCCACGCCGTTTACTGGCCCATCATGCTGCACGCGGCGGGTCTCCCGCTTCCCCGGAGCATCATCGCCCACGGCTGGTGGCTGCAACGCGGCGCCAAGATGTCCAAGAGCACGGGCAACGCGCTCAACCCGATCGACCTCGTCGACGAATTCGGCGCGGATGCCTTCCGGTATTTCCTCATCCGCGAGATGAACGTGGGGCAGGACAGCGACTTCACCCTCGATCAGTTCATGGTCCGCTACAACAGCGAGCTAGCGAACAACCTGGGGAACCTGGTCAACCGCACGCTCAACATGACGACCCGTTTCGCCGGCGGTGCCCTGCCGGCGGCCGAAGGCGCGGAGGAGCTGGAGAAGCACCTGCATGATCTCTGGGCGAGGACGCGCGACGAGTTCATCCCGCTGTGCGAGGGCTACCAATTCCACCTCGCACTGGAACGGGCGATGTTTTTTCTGACCGAGACCAACGCCTACATCGAGAAGCGCGCGCCGTGGAAGCTTGGCAAATCGACCGACCCGAAAGATCAGGCCCTGCTCCGCACGTCGCTGGCCACGATGGCCGAGGCGCTGCGGCTGGCCGTCGCCCTCATCCAGCACATAACGCCCGGCACCACGGAAAAGATCAACGCCGTGCTCGGCTACCACCCGGGCGCCGTCTGGCGCGAGGAACTGAATTGGGGCACGAGGTTGAACGGCGCGAAAGTCGCCCCGGCGCTGGTGCTTTTCCCGCGTCCGGCTCCGCCCGCCAAGCCGTGAAGGTCCTTCCGGTCAATCCGGAGGTGAATGCCACGCCCGAGTCACTGCGGGCGTTCCTGGCCCAGTGCGCGGCGGTGGCCGGGGAGGCGGGGCGGCCCCAATTGGTCAGCATCAGCCTGCTGGTCGACCACCTTGATCCGCTGGCGGTGCTCGAATCCATCTTCGATCCCGCGCACCAACACTTCTATGCGGAGTGCCCGGCCCAAGGCTTTGCCGTGGCTGGGGCGGAGGCGGTGCTGGAATACAATGCGGCCGGCCCTGATCGCTTTGCCTCAGCCCAGCGATATATCGCCAAAACTTTGGCCGACACGATCGCTGTCGGACCGACCGGGGAGGCGTTTGCCGGCCCTCATTTCTTTTTCGCCAGCAGCTTTGCCGACGAGGTGCCCGCTGACGCGGCGTTCCCGGCCTTGCGGCTGTTCGTGCCGCGCTGGCAGGTGGCGCGCAGGGAGGATCATACGGTGGCCGTGGCCAATCTGCTCATCACGCCGGACGCACCCATCGAGTTGCTCACGGCGAAAGTCTGGAAGGCCCACGCCAAGTTCCGCGCCTTCGACTACCGGCAGGCGCAGCGTCGGGAGCGGCCCTCGGCGCCGCAGGAGGCCGCCGAACTCGGCGGCGACTACCTGCGGGCGGTGACGCATGCCTTGGCGGAAATTACCCGGGGCGATTACCGCAAGGTCGTGCTCGCCCGGGCCCGGCGGCTCACGACGAGTGAGGAATTTCATCCGCTGAGCGTGCTCAATCACCTGCGGAAACACTACCCGGGCTGTTACGCCTTCTCCATCGCGAATGGTCGCGGCGCGAATTTCATCGGCGCCAGTCCCGAGCGGCTGGTGCGCGTCGCCGGCGGGCGGATGCACACGGAGGCACTGGCCGGCTCCGCCCCCCGTGGGGAATCGGCGAGCGCCGACGCCGCCTACGCCCAGGCACTGCTCCACAGCGAGAAAGACCTGCGCGAGCACCGTCTCGTGCTCGAATCCATTGCGCGCCGGGTGGCCGATTTGGGTCTTCAGCTGGAACATGCCGCGCAGCCCCGCGTGTTGGGACTGGCCAACGTGCAGCACCTGCATCTGCCGATCAGCGCACCGCTGCCCCCGGGGGTGAGGATACTTGACCTCGTGGCGCGGCTGCATCCGACGCCGGCCGTGGGTGGCACGCCGCGCGCGTCCGCTGTCGCCGCCATCGCGCGGCTGGAGGGCTTTTCGCGCGGGCTCTATGCCGGGCCGCAGGGCTGGGTGGATCATCGCGGCGGCGGTGAATTCTTTGTCGGCATCCGCTCGGCCCTGGTCAGCGGTCGCACGGCGACCGTCTTTGCCGGAGCGGGAATCGTGGCGGGATCCACGCCGGAGAAGGAATTTGCCGAAACGGAGCTGAAGTTCCAAGCTCTCCTCGAAGCCCTGACCACGACATGA
>DAORVZ010000425.1:0-2620 GCA_035434005.1 Lacunisphaera sp. | reverse complement strand
ACCACCAAGCCGGGCTTGGTTGCGGGAATTCATCGGGGCGCGACGTGGTCAGCGTCATGCCTGCCTGCCAAAAGAGGCGGATTCAGGTTCGGCGCAAGTCCGGGGATGCGGATAGGTCGCGATAGCAAGCGGACCCGGGCACCGGATTAGGGTTCTTATCGGTCCATGTCCCGGGCGACGGGCAAATCCGGCTCATAGGCGCGGACGGCAAATTGCACAAAGCTGGCCAAGGCCGCCGCGTGATCGTGGTGCTGGCAGATGCCTTGCGTCAGATCCTTTACATGGTGCAGGGACGCCAGGGTGTGCTGCAGGGCGCCGACCACAAAATTGAGACGCCAGAGGAAATCCGCCGGAGGGAGCGTCGGGGTATGGCGGCGGAGAGCCTGCCCAAAGCGGGCCATCACGGGTTGGAATTCCGCGGCCAGAAAATCCCCCATGAAGGGCAACGGATCCACCAGGCAACGACCCAGCAACCGCGCGGACAGCTGGCCGCACCCGTCGGGATCGGCACAGAGGACGAAGAGCGGCTCCGCCAGGATCTGAAAAATCTTTTCCAGTGGCACCAAGCCACCACCGGCCTGCGCCTCCGCCTCATTGAGCCGGGCTAGCCGCTCTTGGTTGATCGGTCGGATCCGGCGGGTGAGAACCTCAAGATACAGCCCTTCTTTGTCGCCATGGTGATAGTTCACCGCCGCCAGGTTGGCCTTGGCTTGCCGCGTGATTTGACGGAGGGTTGTCCCCTGGTATCCGTTTTCTGCAAATAGCGATTCAGCAGATACTAGGATCCTTTCTATTGTATCTTTAGGCAAATTCCCATTCATGCAATACGGTCGTATAAAACAAGTGTTTTAATATGCGTCAATGCCATCCTTCTATCTTGGATTTGCGTGCTCTTCGGACGGCCTCCGCCCCGGAAAGTTGCGCTCCGGACAAAAGCAGGCAATGGTGGAACCCAGAACCCTCAACCTTGTATGAGTATGAGCATGAAAAACAAAATTCCCCTGATTGTTTCACTCGGTTTGTTGGTGAGCGGCGCGGCCTATGCCGCCAATGCGGACAAGACGGTTTCGCCGGTGCAGGTGACCTTCCAAGCACCGGAGAACTTCACCGATGTGCGTGAGGATTACACGGGCTCGGACCGCGGGCGCGACGCCCTCCTCGAGCAACTGAAGGATCACCTCGTGGCACAGGCCGCCAAATACCTGGCCGCCGGCCAGCGGCTGCAGATCACTTTGAACGACGTGGATCTGGCGGGAGATTTCGAGCCGTGGCGCGGCATGAATTTCCAGGATGTGCGCGTGGTGAAGGATATCTATCCCCCGCGGGTGAGCTTGGACTTCAAGCTGCTCGATGCCGAGGGGAAGGTAATCAGCGAAGGTAAGCGGCAACTGCGGGATCTCAGCTTCCAGATGACCGTGGCCCTGCCATCCTCCGACCCGCTCCGCTACGACAAGGAAATGCTCAGCAACTGGCTGCGCCAGGAGTTCAAGCGCCGGACCTGAGCCGGCTCCAGTGAGGCTTCCCGGGCGCCGGCTGTCAGCCGGCGCCTTTTCTTTTGACGCAGCTCGGCCGCCGACTGCACCCTGCGGGCGTGAGTGCTGAGTTGCCGCCCCCTGATGCTCCCCGCCCGCCGGTGGTGCCGGCGGTGTATGCGAAATTCGAGACCGAGTTGCAGGTCCGCCCTGACGACATCGACATGTATCAGCACGTGCACAGCAGCCGATACATGGACTATGTGCTGGCGGCCCGTTTCGACCAGATGGAACGTTGCTATAAGATGCCCATGGCCGAGTTCCAGCGGCGCGGGTTCGGTTGGTTCATGGCCTCGGCCCAGATGAACTTCAAGCGTCCGCTCGGCTTGGGGGAGCGCTTTGTCGTCCGCACCTGGATCGAGGAGTTCACGCTGATCGGGGTGAAGGTGCGGTTCCAGATCGAGCGCGCGGCAGACCACAAACTCAATGGCGACGGCTGGTTTGATTACGTCATGGTCTCTCTCGAAACGTCCCGGGCGGTGCGGCTGCCGGAGGATATCCGGTCGAAATACGGAATCTAGGGCGGAACGATGACTCGGCCAACGTGCTGCCAGTCGCCGGGTTGCCCGGGTCGTCTGAAAAATTCCCTTGCGTTGCGGCTCCGGCTGAGCGTCCTTACGCGCCTCGTTAGAGACAGCGTTTTGATGACAGAATCTGGTGAGTCGTAGGCTGAGCGATAGCTTAAGTGATGATTTCGAAACCCACGGTGGGAACGGACTGGCAGATGGCGAAGGATCTACGATTTATCACATGAGCAATTCCAAACTCTACGTTGGAAATCTATCGTTCAACACCTCCGAGGGCGAACTCCGTTCGCACTTCGAGCAATTCGGCTCCGTGACCGACACCTACGTCGCCATGGACAAGATGACCGGCCGCCCCCGCGGTTTCGCGTTCGTCACCATGGGCACGGCCGATGAGGCTAAGATGGCCATCGAGAAGACCAATGGTGTCGAGCTCGGCGGTCGCGCCCTCCAGGTCAATGAGGCCCGTCCGAAGGAAGAGCGCCCGGGTGGCGGCTTCGGCGGCGGCGGTCGCGGCGGCTTCGGCGGCGGCGGCGGCGGTGGTGGCGGCTTCGGCGGCGGTCG
>DAORVZ010000424.1:0-2624 GCA_035434005.1 Lacunisphaera sp. | reverse complement strand
CTCCTGAGCTTCTTCATGGGGAAGAACACCCCCGAAAGACAGGACTTCATCATCGATAATTTGCGGGTCGAGAAGGATTTGGTCGAGGCATGAGACGACCCGCAGCGATAAGCATTAAGCTTTAAGCTGTAAGCCCAATCCCCCAACCCTGAATTTCCACTCCTAGCTTAAAGCTTATCGCTTACAGCTTACCGCTTTCAAGAAATGGCCAAGAAGAAACCTGCCAAGAAGAACGACCAGCCCGAGCTGCCCTTGGGCGGCGATGAATCGCCGGCCCAAGAGGCTAAAGGCAAGAGGTCAGAGGCTAGTGGGTCCGACTCCTCCCTCTCGCCTGAAGCCTCTCGCCTCTCGCCCGACTCCTCCAGCCTCTCGCCTCTAGCCTCTAGCCCGGCGGACGTCCCTCCCCCCCCCAAGCGCCCGAAAGGCCAAAAAGTCCAAGACGAGCAGGCGCCCCTCGCCCAAGCCTACCGCAACTGGTTCCTCGACTACGCGAGCTACGTCATCCTCGACCGCGCCGTGCCGCACCTCGACGACGGCCTGAAGCCCGTCCAGCGCCGCGTCCTCCATACCCTCTGGGACATGGACGACGGCCGCTTCCACAAGGTCGCCAACGTCGTCGGCGCCACGATGAAGCTCCACCCGCACGGCGACGCCTCCATCGGCGCCGCGCTCGTCTCCATCGGCCAGCGCGCCTGGCTCATCGAGCCCCAGGGCAACTACGGCAACACCCTCACCGGCGACGATGCCGCCGCCCCCCGTTACATCGAGGCACGGCTGACCAATTTCGCCAAGGACGTCCTCTTCAACCCGAAGACCACCGCCTGGCAGCTCAGCTACGACGGCCGCAACAAGGAGCCCATCACCCTCCCCGCCAAGTTCCCCATCGTCCTCCTCGAGGGCGCCGACGGCATCGCGGTCGGCCTCTCGACCAAGATCCTCCCGCACAACTTCAACGACCTCTGCCGCGCGGCCATCAACCACCTCCAGGGAAAAACCTTCCGCATCCTCCCCGACTTCCCCACCGGCGGCACCGCCGACTTCGCGGAATACAACGACGGCGAACGCGGCGGCAAGGTGAAGGTCCGCGCCAAGATCGAGGAGCGCTCCAAATACCTCCTCGCCATCACCGAGCTCCCCTACGGCGTCACCACGGAGAGCCTCATCGAGTCCATCCTCGCCGCCAACGCCAAGGGCAAGATCAAGATCAAGCACGTCGACGACAACACCGCCGACAAGGTCGAGATCCTCATCCACCTCCCCTCGGGCTCCGAGCCCGACAAGGTCATCCAGCAACTCTACGTCTTCACCAGCTGCCAGGTGCAGCTCAACCCCGCCGCCTGCGTCATCGTCCGCGACCCCAACACCGGCAACGACAAACCCGTCTTCACCGGCGTCCGCGACATCCTCAAGGCCAGCGCCGAGGCCACCAAGGAACTCCTCAAGCGCGAACTCGAGATCAAGCTCGGCGAACTCGAGCAGCAGTGGCACTGGGACTCCCTCGAGCGCATCTTTATCGAGGAACGCATCTACCGTCTCATCGAGAAATCGAAGACCTGGGAAAGCGTCCTCGCCGAGATCCGCGGCGGCCTGAAGCCCTTCCTGAAACAGCTCCGCCGCGACGTGACCGAGGAGGACATCACGCGCCTCACCGAAATCCGCATCAAGCGCATCTCCGCCTACAACCGCTTCCAGGCCGACGAGGCCATGAAGAAGATCGAGGAAGGCATCAAGGAGACGAAGGCCAACCTCAAGAAGCTCACCGAGTATGCCGTCGCCTGGTTCGAGATGCTCCAGGAGAAATACGGCAAGGGCCGGAAGCGCATGACCAGCTACGACGAGATCGAACAAATCGACGCGAGCGAGGTCGTCTCGGCCAACCAGCGCCTCTACGTCAACCGCGAGGACGGCTTCATCGGCCTGAACTGGCGCCAGCACGAGTTCGTCACCGAGTGCACGATCCTCGACAGCGTCCTCACGATCATGGGCGACGCCTCGCTCAAGGTCACGAAGGTCGCCGACAAGACCTTCATGGGCCGCGACATCAAGCACGTCGCCATCTGGCCGAAGGACGGCGACACGCGTTTCTACACGATGGTCTACCGCGACGGCCCCGAAGGAAAGTGCTACGCCAAGAAATTCCAAATCGGCGGCCTCTCCCGCGACAAGCTGTATCCCCTCGCCAAAACCGAAGGCTCCAAACTCATCTGGATGGACGTCGCCGAAAAGGAAAAGGACATGCCCAAGAGCATCCACATCAGTCTCGACGGCCGCAGCGGCGCCCGCGTCCGCGAACTGGACTTTGATCTCACCCCCGTGCCCGTCAGCACCCGCACCACTAAAGGGCTTCTGGTCACCAAGTGGGCGATCAAGGAAGTGAAGGTCAACGACCTCTCTCTGAAATGAGGTAGGGCGAGTCCTCCGGACGAGCCGCTGTAGGGCGGGATCACCGTATCCCGCCTCGACTGGAGGGCTCAGCTCCAGCTGAGCCGCGCCCTGAGCATTAGGCTCACAATCCGTGGATCCTCGCCAAATTGTGACTCATAGTCCGTGGCCGAATAATCCACATTCGGCTTAGCCGGACTCATGCAGTTGAAGCTGGGATCGCCAACAGAGCACCGTTTGGC
>DAORVZ010000423.1:0-2629 GCA_035434005.1 Lacunisphaera sp. | reverse complement strand
TTTGCCGAACGCCTGGCACAGGTGAACGCCGGCTGGGCCAACGGTCGAATCAGCAGCCGCGACACGCTCCTGGCGCGGGTAGCCTTCGACCTGCGCGAAATCCTGCAGCGCATCCAGCGCTGGGTGGCGCAGGCACAGGGCCGCCGGGTGGAATCCGCCCTGCTGGAACGTGAGTTCCGCCGCTTCCTGCGACAGGGCGCCAAGCAACTGGACGCCAAGGGCCAGGCCGTGGCCGTCAACTACGCCCGGGAGGGCGCTCCCGGCCAAGGGCAGGTTGACTTTTCCCGGCGCGGCGGCGAGGCTGCCGACCATGCAGAGCCGGCGGCAGATTCACCCGACCCATTTACAGGCCAGCGGACTTTCATTACCGGAAGCCGAGTCTCTGCTGCGCAGGCCCTACGGATCGCTGAACGCAGCCGACAGGGGCAAATACGTGCTGCTAAGCCAGACACCGGAGCAACGCGCGGCGTGGCGCCTGCAGAATTTCACCCGCTGGGCCTTTTTGTGGACGCCGACGAGCTTGTCAACGGCCGCACCGGCCGGCGCCTGCCTCGACTGAGCAACGGCACCGGAGCCGAAGCCGAGGCGTTCCACGACGAGGCGCACGGGGTAGTTTACAAGGTATTCAAACAGGGCGGGAACGGGAGCATCGGCAACCGGCTCGTCATTGATCAGGACGGCATGGCACTGCTTGACGCCGGCACGGAACGCGACGTGGCGGAAAAGGTGTGGGTGCTGAACGAGCTGGGCGGCGTGCCCACCGAGATCGTCGGCTACACCGCAGACGGCGAGCTCATGGTTAAACAGCCCTTGGGCCAGCGCGGCTCAGTCGATGCGAAAAAGACCCGCCCGGCCAACCGCGCCGTCAACCGGGCGGCCAATCTCGTGGCGATCCCGGCGCGGATACTGGCCCGGCCCAACCAGTGGAAGGGCGGGCTGCATTACTCCAACATCAACGGCGCGCATGTGCTGATTGATGACTTGCACGCGGGCAACTACGTGGGCGATACGATGGGCCGGGGCCGCATCCTCGACCTGGCCACGCATGTGCTTACCGCCGACGAGATCGCGCGGCAACCCAGCTTGCGGGAATGGATCCACGCGCAGCAGGAACAGGCCCGGGCCACCGGCCCGGCCGAGTTTGCCCGGCGCCGACAAGACGGAAAATCCAAACCGCCGACGGAAACCCCCGCCTTCAAGGAATGGTTTGGCGACAGCCAGGTGGTGGACGCGGCGGGCAGGCCGCTGGTAGTGTATCACGGCACCAATGCGGATATATCCGCCTTCGATCCCGGGCGTCTGGGGCAGAACAAGGCCGCCCCGGCCCGCATCGGCTTCTGGTTCGCCGACGATCCTCTCTATGCTGCGAATCACGGCGAAGCGATCATGCCGGTTTATCTGCGCGCGCTAAAGCCCTACATCGTGCAAGGTGACACCTTGCAGGCCTTGGCAAACGATCCGCAGGGCCTGCAACGGATAAAGGACGCCGGGTATGATGCGATCTGGCAGCCAGCCAAGGCGGACATGCTTGGCAAAACCAAAGTCCGCACCGCCGGCATCATTGCGGTATTCTCGCCGACGCAGATCAAATCGGCCACCGGCAACCGCGGCACCTTCGACGCCGCAAACCCGCGAATCGACTACGCCCGCAAGCGCAAGAACCCACGTGACGCCAAGGTGGTGCAGGCCGAACTCGACCAGGTGCAGCAGCAGATCGACGGACTGAAGGAATCACAGGAGGAACAGGCCGACATCGAGGCCCGCGGTGCTGAGCTGACCAAGAAGCAGGCCGCGCTGCAGAAGGAGCTGGTGCGCGCCAAGCGCGACGACCAGGTGGCCGCGAGCCTGAAACCCCTGCACGACATCGACGACCGTGTGGATCCGCTGAGCGGTGCCGTGATCGTGCCCAGCATCGTGCCGATGGACCGCAAGGCCGCCCTGCGTCAAAAGTTCACCCCGGACAGACTTTTTCAGCAGCCTGCTAATCATGCCTTCAGCTGTATGAGTCCGGCTGAGTTGGGTGCCTAGGCCGCGCTACCGTCTTATCCCAGCGCCACGCGCAGAGCCTTGGCCTCGGCGGCCAGTTCGCGGGCGGCAGTGAGCACGTCGGTGTCGTCAGCGGCAAGGGTCGTGGCGACGTTCGCGGCTTGCAGCTGGGCGGTGGCCTGAGCCGTGTGCCGGGCTTCCTCCGGATCGCCGAGGCCGCTTTCGCGGAAGCGGCGCAGGCGTTCCTGGATGAGGTCGCGGATCTCGTGTGCGTTGTCCACGCCGTGGAAGTGTCCCGTATGCAGGTCGTCCTGCGGCTTGCCGTGGGGGTTGTCGCTGCCGCCGGCGGACTGGACCTTGACGTCGGCCAGCCCGAGCAGCCGCTGGAGCGGACCCTGCGAGACCTCGACTTGCTGGAGGTTGGCGAAACTCATGGTGCTTTCCTGCACGCTCCACACGCCGGTGCGGATGCGCAGGCTGCGGTCGGTGACGACATACCAGCGCATCTCGAAGTCGAGGCGGCGGATGGCGTAGGTGAGCGGCAGTTGCAGCAGGTAGGCGGTGAGGCCGGCGATCTTCAGTCCCCAGAGGATGGGGAAGGCCCAGGGCGGCAGGAGAATGGCGATCTCAACCAGCCCGGTGA
>DAORVZ010000422.1:0-2641 GCA_035434005.1 Lacunisphaera sp. | reverse complement strand
CGTTAACCAAACCACTTTTATGTCCCAACATCCCAGTCTCAAGGCCTCCGGCGGCGGTCTCGTCGTCAAACGCAATGTCCTCAAGCGCTTCGAGCGCGTGGCCCTGCTCAAGAAGCGCGGCCAGTGGAAGGCCGGCGACCGCGTCCAGGGTCTCCGCAAGACCAAAGCCGACGTCTAATCCGTCGCACATCTCTCACCAGGGCAGGCTCGCACGCGACCTGCCCTTTTTCTTTCCCCCCGCGCCATGTTCGACCTCCTGAAGAAACTCGCCGATTTCATCATCCACATCGACCGCCATCTGGCGGAGATCATCGCCAGCTACGGCCTGTGGACCTACGGCGTTCTCTTCCTGATCATCTTCGCCGAGACCGGCCTCGTCGTCATGCCGCTCCTGCCGGGTGACTCCCTGCTCTTCGCCGCCGGCGCCTTCTGCGCCAAGCCCGAGACCGGCCTCAACGTCCACCTGATGGCCGGCCTGCTCCTCGTCGCGGCCATACTCGGCGACACCGTCAACTACTGGGTCGGCCGCAAGATCGGCCCCGCCGTATTCAAGCGCGAGGACTCCATCTGGCTGCGCAAAAAGCACCTCGATAAGGCCCACGCCTTCTTCGAGAAATACGGCGGCCGCGCCGTCATCCTCGCCCGCTTCGTGCCGATCGTGCGCACCTTCGTGCCATTCATCGCCGGCGTCGGCTCGATGACCTACCCGCGCTTCATGGCCTACAATGTGGTCGGCGGCTTCGTCTGGATCTACTTCTTCACCTATGCCGGCTTCCTGTTCGGCAACCAGCCTTTCGTGCAGAAGAACTTCAAGCTCGTGATCCTGGCCATCATCATCCTGTCCGTGCTGCCGATCGTCGTGGAATTCTTCCGCGAGTGGCAGAAGTCGCGGAAGGCACCTGCCGCCTGAGGCGGGAGGTAGGGCGGGCACTCCGTTGCCCGCCGCGGCGCGGACGGAGTCCGCGCCCTACCCGATGACACTAATCGCGATTGCCTCCGCCCGCCCGGCCGTGGCACCTTCCCGGCTCATATTTTCACCATGAGCACCTCGAAGAAGATAGTCGCGATCCTCACCGCGGGCGGCCACGCCCCCTGCCTCAGCGCCGCCGTCGGCCAGCTCATCCTCCATTACACCCAGCAGTGCCCCGACTGGGAGATCATCTGCTACCGCTCCGGCTACAAGGGCCTCCTCCTCGGCGACAGCATCAAGGTCACCCCCGAGATCCGCGCGCAGGCTGCCGTCCTCCGCCAATACGGCGGCAGCGTCATCGGCAACAGCCGCGTCAAGCTCACCAACGTCAAGGACGCCGTGAAGCGCGGCCTCGTGAAGGAAGGCCAGCTCCCCCTCAACGTCGCGGCCGAGCAGCTCACGAAGGATGGCGTCGACATCCTCCACACCGTCGGCGGCGACGACACAAACACTACGGCTGCCGACCTCGCCGCCCACCTCCAGAAGAACAACTACAAGCTCAACGTCATCGGCCTGCCCAAGACGATCGACAACGACATCATCCCCATCCGCCAGAGCCTCGGCGCCGTCACCGCCGCCGAGCAGGGCGCGCGTTTCTTCTCCAACGTCGTCACCGAACTCGGCGCCAGCGCGCGCATGCTCATCGTCCACGAGGTCATGGGTCGCAACTGCGGCTGGCTCACCGCCGCCACGGCCCGCGCCTACCAGGCCAGCCTCGCCGGCAAGTCTTGGGTCCCCTGCATCGGCCTCGCCAAGGAGCGCTACGGCGTCCACGCCATCTATATTCCCGAACTCGCCCTCGACATCGAGGCCGAGGCCAAGCGCCTCCGCGCGCTCATGGACCGGCAGGGCAACATCAATCTCTTCGTCAGCGAGGGCGCCGGCCTCGACAGCATCATCGCCGAGATGACCGCCCGCGGCGCCGCGATCGACCGCGACGCCTTCGGTCACGTCCGCCTCGACACCATCAACCCAGGCAAGTGGTTCGCCGAGCAGTTCGCCAAGCTCATCGGCGCCGAGAAGACCCTCGTGCAGAAGAGCGGCTATTTCGCCCGCTCCGCCCCGGCCAACGCCGAGGATTTCAAGCTCATCGACACCTGCGTCCTGAAGGCCGTCGAGTGCGCCAAGGCCGGTGTCACGGGTCTCATCGGCCACGACGAGGAACGCGGCAACGAGCTGCGCGCCATCGAATTTCCCCGCATCAAGGGCGGCAAGGCCTTCGACACCACCCAGCCCTGGTTCCAGGACCTGCTCAAGGAGATCGGCCAGCCGATGACCCAGGTCGTCCACGTGAAGCACTGAGCTGGGTCGGTCTCATGACCGACCGCGGCCGGCCGGGATCAGCCGTCGCCGGGCCTATGCTGACAAGAGCCGGCCCTCCACCACCCCCACAAACTGCTTGAAAAGCGCGGCCACCCGGGAAAGCTACCCGCTCGGTTCCCTGCGAGTGTAGCACAATGGATAGTGTAGCCGCCTCCGAAGCTGCTGATCCGGGTTCGACTCCCGGCACTCGCACCAGCCTCCGCCAAGCATAGCGTGGACGGAGGCTGACGTCCGTAGGCCTGTCGAAGGACGGCATATCACTCCCGCTCGCTCCCCGAGTGGCTACGGCTGGCGAGGGGTCTACACCAAAGTTTGGGGACAGAGGCATGATAGGGTTGATGGTTATGG
>DAORVZ010000421.1:0-2643 GCA_035434005.1 Lacunisphaera sp. | reverse complement strand
TCTGGCGCACGATGCGTTCGCCGACATGGCAGCCGAGGTGCGCGCGCACTACCGCTTTGTCGCAGACTGCTACAACGCCCGGATCTACGTGCGCGCCGACCTTCCCGCCCAACGCCCGGAGGCCGTCCGGCGGCTTGAGACCTCGTTGCATGAAACCATCGCGGATGGCTCCGCCCAATGGAGTTGGCCCCTGCCGCCCGCCAGCTTCCCCACGCGGTATATCTATGGCCGGCATATCTGGCACATGCAGACACCTACCGAATACGTCTTCCCCCTGCAAGGCGACGAGCAGGCCTTCTACTTCACCTACGGCCTCATCCCGCAATGCTATGTGCAGGGCACGACAGACGGGGCTGAGCTGCGCCTGGAGCTCTTGGTCCCGCAACAACCACCGCGGATCCTCTTCCAGCGCTTTCTCGACCCGCGCAATACCCCCCTCGACCGGGGCGCGCAACGCGGGCATATGCTTCTGCCCGCCTCCCTGCCCCCGGGCGCGAGCCTGCGCCTGCGCGCCCTGCCCGGCCCCCGCGGGGACATATCGTGGGATTGGGTCTTCTTCGGCGAGCCCCGCTTCACCCGCCCCCTGCACCTCGACCACCCGCGTTAGGCGCGACGGCTTGACCCCGCAAACCGCTCTGGCTTTGTTTTTCCCTGCATGTCCAACCTCCAGCAGGAACTCTCCCTGATCTACCACCGGCGCTTCTCCCGGACCGCCGCCTACCGTAATCGGGTCTGGCAGGTCCTGACGAAGGATTTCTTCGCCCGCTGGGTGCGCCCGACCGACACCGTGCTCGACCTCGGCTGCGGCTATGGCGAGTTCATCAACAACATCGCCGCCGCGCGCAAGCTGGCCATGGACTTGAACCCCGACGCGCCCAAGCACCTGCAGGCCGGGGTCGAGTTCCTGCACCAGGACTGTTCCGCGCCCTGGGCGGTGGCCGAGAACTCGCTGGATGTCGTCTTCACCAGCAATTTTTTCGAGCACCTGCCCGACAAGCCCGCGCTGAACCACACCCTGCAGCAGGCGCGGCGCGCGCTCAAACCCGGCGGCCGACTGATCGCGCTCGGCCCCAACCTCAAGTATCTGCATGGCCAGTATTGGGACTTCTACGACCACCACGTCTACCTCACCGAGGCCTCCCTCGGCGAGGCCATGGAGGTCAGCGGTTACCAACTGGAGCTCTGCCAGCCGAAATTCCTGCCCTTCACCTTGGTCGATGCGCCGGAATATCCGCTGGCCTTCGTGCGCCTCTATCTCGCCCTGCCCCTGCTCTGGCGGGTGTTCGGCCGGCAGTTCCTCGTTGTCGGGCACAAGCCCCAGGCTTGAGCGGATCGGGCGTGCTCCCCCGTTCCTCCCGCCATGCCTCTCCTTGAGTCCATCCACGGCCGCTATGTCTTCCGGCGGCGCGTGCGCGTGCTCAGCACCCACCTCGCCGAGGTCATGCCCCCGGCGGCCAGCGTGCTCGACGTCGGTTGCGGCGACGGCCTCATCGCCAAGCTCATCCTCGAGCGCCGCCCCGATGTGCAACTACAGGGCATCGACGTCCTCGTGCGCCCGCAAACCCACGTGCCGGTCGCGCCGTTCGACGGCAATACCATCCCGCACCCGGACAAAAGCTTCGACTGCGTGATGTTTGTCGACGTGCTCCATCACACGCCTGACCCCCTAGCCCTGCTGCGCGAGGCGGCCCGCGTCGCCCGTCGCGCCGTGATCCTGAAAGACCATTGCCGCGACGGCCTGCTGGCCGAGCCGACCCTGCGCTTTATGGATCGGGTGGGCAACGAACGGCATGGCGTGGTGCTGCCCTATAACTACTGGCCTCAGGCCCGCTGGGAAGCCGCCTTCAACACGCTTGGTCTGCAGCCCGAGGAGTGGCGCTCGCGGCTGGGCCTGTATCCGTTCCCCGCCAACCTTGCCTTCGACCGCTCGCTTCATTTCATCGCTCGCCTCGGCTCACGCGGGCGACCGCCCGCCTGAGCCAGGACCGGGCCCGTCACCACCTGCCTCGTCGCCCTGGAAAAAGTCTGGCCTCCCCCGGCTCCGGAGCTTTGTCTGCACGCTTCTTTTCCCATGGCCAAAACCCTCCTCGTCACCGGTTCCTCGGGCCTCATCGGCTCGGAGGTTTGCGTTTATTTCGCCTCCCTCGGCTACACCGTCCACGGCGTGGATAACAACCAGCGCGCCGTCTTCTTCGGCCCGTCGGGCGACACGCGCTGGAATCAGCAGCGCCTCGCCGCCGACCTGAAGGGCTTCGTGCACCACGAGCTCGACATCCGCGACCGCGCCGGCGTCCTCACCCTCGTCAAGTCGGTCAAGCCCGCCGTCATCGTCCACACCGCCGCCCAGCCCTCGCACGACCGCGCTGCGGCGATCCCCTTCGACGACTTCGACACCAACGCGGTCGGCACGCTGAATTTTCTCGAGGCCGCCCGCCAAGCCTGCCCGGAGTCGCCGTTTGTGCACATGAGCACGAACAAGGTCTACGGCGACGCCCCGAATTCCATCAAGCTGGTCGAGCAGGCCACCCGTTGGGACTACGCCGACCCCGCCTACACGCACGGCATCCCGGAGACCTTCACCATCGACCAGTCGAAGCACTCGCTCTTCGGCGCCTCCAAGGTCGCGGCCGACGTCATGGTGCA
>DAORVZ010000420.1:0-2656 GCA_035434005.1 Lacunisphaera sp. | reverse complement strand
GTCGGGCAAGAAGAGCGCACTCCTCGAGGACATCGAGGGCAAGATCGCCGCGCTGAAGGATGCCGACGCCGCCACCAAGGCGTCGCTGCTCGCCGATGCCACCGCCGCGCTGACCGGCGCGGTCCAGCCCGCCTACGGCAAGCTCATCGCCCTGCTGCAGGCGCACGAGAAACTCACCACCACCGACGATGGCGCGTGGAAGCTGCCGGAGGGGGCCGAATTCTATGCCTACCAACTGCGCGGCTCGACCACGACGCGCCTGACCGCCGAGGAAATCCATGCGCTCGGCCTTCGCGAGGTGGCCCGCATCCACTCCGGCATGGAGGCGATCATGAAACAGGTCGGCTTCAAGGGCGACCTGCAGGCCTTCTTCAAACACATCAAGGAGGACCCGAAGTTTTATTATCCCACGACGCCCGAGGGGAAGGCCGCCTACATGAAGCGCGCCAACGAGATCATCGACACGATGCGCGCGCGGCTCGACGAATTCTTCACCATCAAGCCCAAGGCCCCGCTCGTCGTGAAGCCGGTCGAGCCGTTCCGCGAGCAGGGCTCGGCGGGCGCGTTCTACGAGCAGCCGGCCCCCGACGGGTCGCGGCCCGGCGCGTATTACGTCAACACGATCGATATGCGCGGCGTGCCGATCTTCGAGATGGAAACGCTCGCGCACCACGAGGCCATTCCCGGCCACCACATGCAGATCGCCATCGCGCAGGAGCTGACAGGCATCCCGCGCTTCCGCAAGTTCGGCGGCAACACGGCCTACGTCGAGGGCTGGGCGCTCTACGCTGAGTATTTCCCGAAGGAGTTCGGGTTTTACCAAGATCCCATGCAGGATTTCGGCCGGCTCTACGACGAGCTGCTGCGCGCCGTGCGCCTCGTGGTGGACACGGGCCTGCATGCCAAGAAATGGACGCGCGAGCAGACGATGGATTATTTCCGCAAAAACACGCCGAACCCCGAGCGCGACATCTTCACCGAGACCAACCGCTACATCGTGTGGCCCGGCCAGGCCACGGCCTACAAGGTCGGCCAGCTCAAGATCCTGGAGCTGCGCGAGCTCGCGAAGCAGCAGCTCGGCGCGCGCTTCGACCTCCGCGAATACCACGACCTCGTGCTAAAGGACGGCGCCGTGCCGATGGACCTCCTCGAGGAAAACGTCCGCGCCTGGATCGCCCGGAAAACGGGGTGAGGATTTCCTCCCTGGCGGCCAGATCCGGGATTCACGGGAAACAACGCAGGCAATATCCCGGGCTGCTCCTCAATCCATGGCGCTTATTGTAGACTTGGCACGCGGGGTCGTGGCTCTCACCGGCCTGTATTTCACGGCTTTGGGCGTGACGGTGCTGACCCGGCCCGACCGGGCCACTCGGTTCCTGCTCGGCTTCGCCGGCTCACCGGCCGCGCATTATACGGAATTGTCCGTGCGCCTCGTCGTGGGGGTGGCGTTGGTGCTGGCGGCTCCGCAGCTGATTTTTTCCGGGGCGTTCAAATTGTTCGGCTGGGTTCTGCTCGGCACGACGGCCTGTCTGCTGCTGGTTCCTTGGCGGTGGCACCAGCGTTTTGCCCAACAGGCCGTGCCCCGGGCCATCCGGCACATCGCGTTGATTGGCGTGGCTTCCCTGGCGCTGGGCGGGTTTATGCTGGCGGCCTTGGTGCGAGGCAGCGTTCCCTGACGATCCGCTTAACCCGACAGCCGCCGCAGGTTGTCGCAGACGATGGCGGCGGCGATGGCGGCGTTGAGCGACTCGGCCCCGCCGCGCGTCTGGCCGGAAGCCGCACCGTAGCGGGGGATTGTAATACATTGCGTTACAAATTTCCGGACGGCGGGGGAGAGGCCGCGGCCCTCGCTGCCGACGACGACCACGGCGTCGCGCAGCGGCTGCAAGGCGTGGACATCATCGCCGGAGAGCTCGCAACCGAGCACGGGCACCTTTGCGGCCGCCAGCAGATCGGCCAGCGGGCCGGTGTGCACGGTGACGCGGGCGAACGAGCCCATGCTGGCGTTGATGACCTTCTGGGAAAACAGGTCGGCGCAATCGGGCGAGAGAAGCACGCGGTCGAGAGCGAACCAATCGGCGAGGCGCAGCAGCGTGCCGACATTGCCGGGATCCTGGATGCCGTCGAGGGCGAGAGTCAGGCCGCGGTCGAGCTCGCCCACGGCCAGCGGGGTGCGGACGATTTTTCCCACGGCGAGCACGGCGGCGGGGGTAGGGAAGTGGCTGGCGCGCGCCATTTCCGCGGGGGTGACTTCGAAGATTTGGGGCGGGCGAGGTCGCCCGCGCTCCAAGGTTTCGGCGGATGCCTCGCGGGGTGATGGCACCTCGCCCACAGCAGACAACCCCGGCCACGCGGACGTCGCGTAGATCTCGAGCAGCGGGAATTTCGCGGCCAGCAACTCGCCGATGACTTTCTCGCCCTCGATGACGAAGAGACCGGTGGCCTCGCGGTGCTTTTTGTCGCGCAGGTCGCGGAGGCGGGTTAGCTCGGCTTTCGTGAGGGGCACGGGGGCGACATGAGCAAGCCCGGGCGCGCTTGGCAAAGCTTTGTGGACGCCCGGAGAAGTTGGGGTAACCACTAATGAGTTTCGCCAACGGCGAAACTTTTGCTTGTCCCCTTCGACTTATCGTCTCCGGACCCTATTCGGGGAGCCTGC
>DAORVZ010000419.1:0-2657 GCA_035434005.1 Lacunisphaera sp. | reverse complement strand
TCACTCTCACTTTCACTCTCACTTCTTCAATGAGCAGTCCCGCGGCCACCGGTCACATAGACCACCATCACGACCACACCACCTCGACGGGCATTCCGAACAAGAAGCTCCTCTGGTGGGCCTTCCTCGCCTCGGACTGCATGTTCTTCGGCGCGCTGATCTCGACCCACATGGTCTATCGCCTGAACCCGCCCCCGGGTAACGCGATTCCCACCCAGGTATTCAACATCGAGCTCACGTCTTTCTCGACGTTCATCCTGCTCATGTCCTCGCTCCTCATGGCCCTCGCCGTGAACGCCATCCAGCGCGGTAACGTGAAGAGCACCCGCACCATGCTGCTGGGCACGATGTTTTTCGGCTGCCTCTTCCTCGGCGGCCAAGTCTATGAGTTCGAGCACTTCGTGCACGCCCAGAAGATGACGCTCTCAAACAGCATCTTCGGCTCGACCTTCTACACCCTCACCGGCACCCACGGCACCCACGTCGCCATCGGCGTCCTCCTGCTGGGCATGATGTATGTCCGCACCTTCAAGCCGGCCAACGGCGGCGGCCTGTTCATGAACTTCGCCCACTTGCTCGCGATCTGCGTCACCTTCGGCGTCGCCTTCATCTGGTTTGTCCCCGGCCTCATCGAGGTCGTCTACGGCCTGCCGCTGGGCGATCTCCTGCGCCGCGCCGCCATCCCGCTGGCCGTCGGGGCTGCCGGCTTGGTCTCGCTGTTCTGGCTGGGCCGCAGCCGCGGCGCCGTCGAGTTCGGCGAGAAGAACGCCGTCGATGTCGAGGCCATCGGTCTTTACTGGCACTTCGTCGACATCGTCTGGATCATCATCTTCACCGCCGTCTACCTGCTGGAATACCTCTGACCCAGAAGGAGTGCGCATCGAGTAGCGGGTAGCGAGCATAACAAACCGACCGCTCCCTCGCTTTCCACACCGGCTCCTATCTCGTCTTTTTCTCCACCTCCCCTTCCTCCTCGCTACCCGCTACTCACCACTCGCTACTCGCTACTTTTTCCACCATGTCCGCCCCCGCTACCACTCCCGCCGCCGGCCACCACGAGCCGAGCAAGTTCCATTTCTACATCCAGGTCGCGATGATCCTGTCCGTCGTCACGGGCATTGAGGTCGTGCTGGTCTACCTGCCGCTCGCCAAGTGGATCGTCGTCACTAGCCTGCTGGTGCTCTCCGTCGGCAAATTCATGGCCGTTATTTTCTATTTCATGCACCTGCGCTGGGACAAGGTGTTCTGCACCATTCTGTTCTTCATCGGCCTGGTGCTGGCCGGCGGCACCATGTGGGCCCTCCTCCACCTCTTCGCCGCCGACGCCAGCAAACCGCTGAGCGCCGCCGCGCTCGGGCTGGCCCGCCTGGCCGTCGCCTGAAGCCCCCAACCAACAACGAATCAAGCCGCGCCCCCCGCGCGGCTTTTTTATTGCCGCCACCGCTCATTCTGAGCGAAACGAAGAATCCATAGGAAGCTCGCCAATGCTGGATTCTTCGCTTCGCTCAGAATGACTACCATGGAAATGCTGCTCCCATGATCGACTGGACCCACTGGCACAATGAACCCTACCTCGTTGGCGGGCTCATCTTCTTCGGGTGGCTCTACGCCATCCTGACGGGACCGTGGCGTTCCCGGCTGGCACCGGGCACCGCTTATCCCCGCCGCCAGGCGATCCTGTTCTATTCGTCCCTGGTCATCTTCTACCTCGCCGTCGGTTCCCCCCTCGATCAGGCGGGCGAACGCTTCCTGCTCAGCGCCCACATGGTGCAGCACCAGCTGATCATCTATCCGGCCGCCGTCCTCTTCCTGCTGGGCCTGCCGGACTGGCTGGTGCGGCCCATCACCGGCCAGCCGGCCCTGCGTCCCTTGCTCAATATCCTCACCCACCCGCTGGTCTGCGGCGCCATTTACACCGCCACCCTGACCGTCTGGCACATCCCGACCCTCTACGACCTGGCCCTGCAGAACCGTCTCGTCCACATCGCCGAGCACTTGATGTTCTTCGGCTCGGCCCTCTTCTACTGGTGGCCGTTGCTGAGCCCGTCCAAGGAATTCCCGCCGGCCAGTTATGCCTGGCAGATGCTTTACCTGCCTGCCGTGATCATCGCGATGACCCCGGTCTTCGCCTATATCACCTTCTCGCCCGATGTCCTCTACCCGACCTACGAATTCGCCCCGCGCATCACAAGTCTGAGCGCCGCCGCCGACCAACTGCTGGCCGGCGCCATGATGAAGCTGATCGGCATGGGCGTGGCCATGATCGCTTTCGGCGTCAGCTTCTACCACTGGTTCCAGGCCAGCGAAGCCCGGGCAGGGAAAAAGTGAGCTGTCCGGCCCGGGAGCCTGCCCGGACTTAAAGTTTCAGCCGCAGGCCGTCATGCGCCAGCTGGATGCCTCTGTGGCTGGCCGCCAGCTTCCTCGTCCACGCCTCATGCTCGATGCCATGGGTCAGGTGGGTGAGATACGTGACCGGGGCGCCGATCTCGACGGCCGCCGCGCACGCTTCCTCGATGTTCATGTGCGTCGGGTGCGGCTCGACGCGCAGGCCGTCTAGGCACACCACGTCGGCTCCAGTGGCGAGGGCGCCGGCCTCGCGCGGGATGCGTTTGCAGTCGGAGTAATACACAAACTTTTTGCCCGATGATTTTTCCGTG
>DAORVZ010000418.1:0-2660 GCA_035434005.1 Lacunisphaera sp. | reverse complement strand
CAGCCTCGGCCGCACCGGCGAGGCCGCCGCCGCCGCCGGCTGCGCGCTCCCGCTCACCGAACGCACGCTCGAGCTGCTGCGCGAAACCATCCGGCTCGGCCACGCTGACGCCGACATGATCGCGCTGTTCCACGCCATCGAGCGGTCGGGTCCGGGTGGGAAGTGAAGCGAGCGGGCGGACACTGCCCCAAGGCACCAGCCTTGCGCGCCGGCCGAATCCCCGCTTTACTCCCCCGCTCACTTTCATTTCTGCTCCCCCATGTCACGCACTCTCGTCAAGGACGCCCTCAATGCCACCGCGCCGGCCGACGCCATCTTCCTCCAGGGCTGGGTCCGCACCCGCCGCGATGCCAAGGCCTTCTCGTTCATCGAGCTCAATGACGGCTCCTGCCTGAAGGGCCTGCAGGTCATCGTCGACGCCGCCCTCCCCGATTATGCCCAAGTCGCCCGGGCCAACACCGGTGCTTCGGTCGAGGTGCTCGGGAAGCTCGTCGAGTCCAAGGGCGGAGGCCAGAAATGGGAGGTCGTTGCGGAGAAATTCACCGTGCTCGGCGAGGCCGATATCACCTACCCGCTCCAGAAGAAGGGCCACACGATGGAATTCCTCCGCGAGATCGCGCACCTGCGCCCGCGCTCGAACCTCTTCGGCGCCGTCTTCCGCGTCCGCAGCCGCCTCGCCTACGCCGTCCACCAGTTTTTCCAGGAAAAGGGATTCCATTACGTCCACACGCCGATCATCACCGCCAGCGACGCCGAGGGCGCGGGCGACATGTTCCGCGTGACCACGCTCGACCTGGAGAACCCGCCGAAGACCGAGGACGGCAAGCACGTCGACAATGCGAAGGACTTTTTCGGCAAGAAGACCTTCCTCACCGTCTCCGGCCAGCTTGAGGGCGAGATCTTCGCCCACGCGCTGAGCAGCATCTACACCTTCGGTCCGACCTTCCGCGCCGAGAACTCCCACACCTCCCGCCATGCGTCCGAGTTCTGGATGATCGAGCCCGAAGTCGCCTTCTGCGATCTCGCGGGCGACATGGATCTCGCCGAGGAGTTCGTGAAACATCTCATCCGTGACGCCAAGCAGCACTGCGCCGCCGACCTCGAGTTTTTCGGCAAGTTCGTGGACAATGACCTGCTCGCGCGCCTCGACTTCGTCCTCGAGAAACCGTTTGTCCGCTGCAGCTACACGGAGGCCGTCGAGATACTGAACAAGGCCGGCAAGACCTGGGAGCATCCCGTGGCCTGGGGCGACAACCTCCAGTCCGAACACGAGCGCTACCTCACGGAGGAGCATTTCAAGTGCCCGGTGACCGTCTACAATTACCCGCGGGCGATCAAGGCGTTCTACATGCGCCAGAACGGCGAGGCGGACGGGCGTGAGACCGTCGCCGCGATGGACCTGCTGGTGCCCGGCATCGGCGAGATCATCGGCGGCAGCCAGCGCGAGGAGCGCCTGGACAAGCTCCGCGCCGGCATGGCGCTGCACCATCTCGATGAGAAGGCCTATTGGTGGTATCTCGACCTGCGCCGCTACGGCAGCGTGCCGCACGCCGGCTTCGGCCTCGGCTTCGAGCGGATGCTGATGTTCGTGACCGGCGTGGCCAACATCCGCGACGTCATCCCCTTCGCCCGCACCCCGGGCACGGCGGAGTTCTGAGCGCGCCCGGGCGGCAGCGCCCGGCCGTTTTCTCAAGTTGACCCTGCCGCCGCCGGACTGATTCTCGGGCGCAGCCCCATGCAGCATTTTGCCGACGCCAGCTCCCTGCAGGTTTTGCTCGGCCGGCTGTCGGTCCATCAGGACCTGCTGTGGTTTGGCGCGCTCGTCGGCTGGAGCCTGATCATCGCCTTCTGGCTGAGGCACCCGCGGCGCGAGACGCTCGGCTGGTGGCTGCCGTGGTTCGCCGGGATGGGCGCGCTTGGCGCGCTGGTGCAGTTCATGGTCTTCAACCTGCCCTTCGATCTGTTTCTGGAAATATTGTTGCCCGGATCGAACGCTGTCTATGAGTCGGCCGCGCTCGATCCCTTCGTCACGGCGGACCTCCTGCTCGCCGCGCTCGGCTACGGCCTCGTGCTGGCCTGGTGGTGGGTGCGAGCCGCTTCCTGGCCCCAGCGCATCCTGTGGCGCGGCCTCGGCGTGGGAGCCTGGCTGATCTTGCTGGCCGCGCACTACGCCTGGCCAGAATTCAGTTCCTGGTTGCTGGCCGCCCTGCCGCTGGTGTTCGCCCTCCCGCCGCCGGATCATGCCGCCGACCGTCGCTCGCCGCGCTGGCTGCGCTTCCTGCCGGCCTTGGTGGCGGCTGGCTCGACTATCGGCCCGGTCGCCTGGCACCTCGGCCTGATGCAGCGCTCGGCCGCCGCCACGCCGCTGGGCGCGCTGGCCGCCATGCTCCAACTCGGCGTCGCCGCCCTCTTGCTCGCTCACCTGTGGCGCCAACGGCCGCGAGGCGCGCCCGACGCGGAAACACTCCGCCAACTGGCCCGCCCTTACTTCATGGTGGCGGCCGGACTGATCGTGCTGGGGGTGGGTTACGCTCTGATTCTCGGCGCGGAGCAGCGCCGTGAGGTCATTGAGAACCGCCTGCGCGCGACCGTGCATAATGCCCGCCAGTTGAAGCCGGCGGATTTCGCCGCGTTCACCACGCCCGAATTCCAGCTGACCG
>DAORVZ010000417.1:0-2663 GCA_035434005.1 Lacunisphaera sp. | reverse complement strand
GGTCGAATTTTCCACCTCCCCGTTTCTGGTGAACGGCAAGGCCCGGATCTTCGCGCTGCTTTTTTCCGGTGGAGAGGAAGTGAGCATCCCCCAGACCGAGGCGGCCCGGCAATACTTCCAGCGCCGCGAACAGGTGATCCACGCCGCATCTGTCAAACGCTGGGTCGAGAAAAACCGCTCGGCTAGCCAACCGGTCCAGCCCCTCCTGCAGATCCCGCCGCTGCTGGCCTCCACCGCCGACATCCCGCACGAGGTTACAGCCACGCTCACGATCAGCCCCGCCGGCACCGTCAGTGACGTGGAGCTCAGCCGCCGCCTGCCCGACCCGGCGGACGAGACCCTGCGCACCACCTTGAAAGCGTGGCTCTTCCTGCCGAAGATCCAGGACGGCGTGGCCACCACCGCCCGCGTCACGGTGCCGCTTAATTTCTAGGGTGAGCTTTACCTGATGGGTTCCGGGATCCGCTCATTGCCGACGGATATAACAGCCAGACTTCAAGGCGGCGATTAGCCGCTCCCCGAAACCAAACCTGTAGCCGATTAGGCGGAAGTCTCTATCAAGCGCAGCCGTTAGGCGGAGCATCCGTGGTTAAACCTTCCGTCGGTTTTGCAAACACGCTCAGTGCCCGCGCACGCGGCGGCGGTAGTCCGACGGCGTGAAGCCGATCTCCGCCTTGAAGGCCTTGGAGAAATGAAACACGTCGCAGAAGCCGAGCGTGTCGGCGATCTGCTTGAGCGAGGTCTCGCCATGGTAGATGGAGGCGCAGGCCCATTCCAGCCGGCGGCGTTTCTGGTAGCGCCCGGGGGACTCGCTGGTGAGCTGCACGAAGCGCTTGCGGAAATTCTCGTAGTTCAACCCCACCAGCGGCGCGACTTCCTGCGGGGCGAGCCAGCCGGCCGGGCTGCGGTCACCGAGCAGGCGGAGGCTCTGCTCCAGCCAGGCATCGCGCCCCGTCTGCCGCGAGCTCTCCGCGTCTGCCGCGATCATGTCGGTGATCACATGCAGCAGTCGGCCGAGCGCGCGCAGCGGCGCCCCCGTGCTGTGCAGCGGCTCGCTCTTGACCACCTCGTGCAGCCGGCGCCGCCAGTAATCCACCGCGCCGAGGCGCAGCACCGGGTGCTCCGGCGCCACCAGCCCCTGCGCGCGCCACAGCAGGAACTGCGGCCCGTCGAACACGAAATAGATCTGCGTCCACTCTGAACCCGGCAGCGGCCCGTAGGCGTGGGCGATCTCGGGAAAAACCAGCACCACGTCGCCCGGCCCGAGCTCGAGCTTGGCCCCCCGCGCATCGCGGTAATAGCCCTTGCCCTCGACCATCAGCACCAAGGTGAAGCGTCTCAAAATCCGCATCCCCGTCGGGTCGATGCCCGGCACGTTGCGCAGCAGCCCGGCCAGCTCGATCTCGCCCACCGGAGTGCGCAGCGGGCTTTGCAGCCAGGGTTCGGAGCGGTATTTCGGCAGGGACGGCATCGGCCCAAAATTTACATGACTTCTCCCACTTCAACCATTTAATGTGCAGGTAAACCCGTGTAACTTACCACTATGAGCACCACGACTGCCCTGCCCCAGCTGTATTCGTATGGCCACGCGCTCGAGATGTCCGACGACAAGGTCGGCCTCCTGCGCGACTCGCGCGACGCGATGGACGACGTCGCCGAACTGCACCGCCGCTTCGACACCGACGGCTATCTCTACATCAAGGGCGGCCTCGACCGCGACGAAGTGCTGGCGGCGCGCCAAAGCCTGGTGGACGGCCTCGGCGAGGCCGGCGTGCTCGACGAGAGCCACCCCCGCATGGACGGCGTCTGCAAGCCCGGCTCCGGCTACGTGTTCAAGCCCGAGCTGACCAACAACAATCCCGCCATCCAGAAGCTTCTTTATAGCGGCAACATCCCGGCGTTCTACCAGAAGTTCTACGGCGAGGAGATCCGCCACTACGACTTCACCTGGCTGCGCGCCATCGGGCCCGGCAAGGGCACCAACCCCCACTGCGACCTGCCCTACATGGGCCGCGGCACGCACTCGCACATGACCTGCTGGGTGCCCTACGGCGACATCTCCTTCACCCTCGGCGGCCTGATGATCCTGGAAGGCTCCCACAAGCGCATGGACCTGCTCGAGAACTACGTTTACCGCGACGTGGACGCCTTCTGCGAAAACAAGCCAAAGGAGGCCGACGCGGCCAAGGCCGGCAAATGGGCCTTCACCGGCACGCTCTCGCACAACCCGCCGGCCGTGCGCAACAAGTTCGGCGGCCGCTGGCTCACGACCGAGTTCGAGGCCGGCGACTTCATCACCTTCGGCATGTTCCTCGTTCACGCCTCGCTCGACAACCGCAGCGACAACCGCCTGCGCATCTCCAGCGACGCCCGCTACCAGCGCGCCAGCGAGCCGATCGACGAGCGCTGGGTCGGCATCAACCCGCCCGGCCACTCGCTGGCCGGCAAGCGCGGCCGGATCTGCTAAAATCTTTCTCGTTCTCATAATCGTTCTCGTTCTCAAGCCCTGCTGAAATGAGAGTCGGGTAAGAATAGGAGTATGAGAATGATTCCCCAATCCATGGTCGCCTCCTCCAAACCAGCCCCCGCCTCCGCCACGTCCGCCACCGGCCGCATGGCCGCCGTGCAGGACATGGCCCGCCTCCAGCGCCTCCTCTTCGAGG
>DAORVZ010000416.1:0-2682 GCA_035434005.1 Lacunisphaera sp. | reverse complement strand
GGCCGAAGTTGCCGTAGGTCTGGTCGCCGATGATCGGCAGCTGGCGCTTGGCGCACTGCACCCGGAGCTGGTGGCTGCGGCCGGTGCGCGGCTCGAGCCTGATCAAAGAGGTCGAGAAGGTGCTCTGTGTGTGTTTCACGAGTTGGAAGACGGTTTGCGCCGGCACGTTGCCGATCGTCGCCGTGCGGATCTGTCCGCCCTTTTTCTGCACGGCCAGTTGGTCGTGCCACTGCTCGAAGTTCTTCTGCGGCCGGCCGAAGACCAGCGCTTGGTAGACCTTGTGCACCTGTTTCTTGGCGTAGTGGTCGCGCACAGCCAGCGCCAGCTTCTCGCTGGCGGCGGTGAGGATCACTCCAGAGGTCGCGGAATCGAGCCGGTTGAGCAGCCAGAGCCAGCGTTCCGCCCCATCGGCCGTCTTCCAGGTGAAGCGTTGGGCCTCCTTGTCGTAGCGGCAGGTCAGCAGCGAGCGAGCCTCGTCCTGTGAGTCGTTCGGGTGCGAGAGCAGGCCGGCGGGCTTGTTGAAGGCGGCCAGCCCGTTGGCATCACGGGTGAGCGGCGTCACGTCCGCGCCCAGCGGCAGGGTCTCCCAGAAGTCTCCGGGCAGCGCGCTCACTGATAATAGAAGCTGAAGGTCAGCTCCTGCGAGTCCCCGAGCACGGCGATCATTTGATCCGTCCACTTGCGGTAGGGTTGCGGATAGGTGATGGCGTTCTGACAGGAGAACACCCCCTGTTTGCCGGCGTCGGCATCCTCCACCTTGACGATCTCGGTCTCGCCCTTGGGGTTGATCTTGAAGGTGACGATCACGTGCGAGCCGCGAGGCGGTGAGACGCGGCTTTCGCGCAGGATGTTATACCAGGACTGCTGCACAATCTCGATGAGCTCGTTCAGGTATTCACCGTATTCGCTCCAGCGCGCGTCCATTCCGACGATGCCGATGTTGGTGACGCCGGCGGCGCGGTTGGAAAGGATGGTCGAGCGATTCAGCGATGCGGAGGCCAGGCGCGGGCGCTCCTTCGGCTGAACCCGCTGTGTCGCCGCCACGTTCACCAGGCCGCCTGTCGGGTCCTTGGCGTCAGGGGCGCCTTCGTGCGCCTGCTGGGCGTTGTTGGTCGGACGTTTGGAATCGGCAATATTGGTGGCGATGCCGTCCTCGGATTTGCCCTCGGTCTTGTCATAGCCGCTCAACGGCACCTGCTCGGCGCGCGCGTGTTGCTCGGTCCGGTCTTGCGCCTCATCCTTCGCGACCTCCTGGTTGGGGGCAGTGGGCAATTGCGGCGGCGCCATGTCGCCTGAGACGATGGCTGTGTCATTCTTGATTTTGTCCTGCCCCTTCACGCTTGGCCGATTTTCCGGGTCTTTTTCCGTGGCGGCAACTTCCTGTGCGGACTGCTGGTTGCGATTGCTGAAATTGGTTGTCTGGTCGGGGGTGTTGTCCGGCGCGGCGGAGTTGGTCTCGACGAAGCGGAAGGGGTCGCGCTCCTTCGCCGTCGTGGGCGGTTGGGCCAGTTCAAAGTCGAATGACTTGCCCTTGTTGGCGCTCGTCACCGTGATGCCGCTATGGACGCCGGAGAATTTGTCGAAGGCGAACCGTGGCGACAGCCAGACCAGCAGCAGGTGGAACAGCACCGTGCAGCCCAGCCCGATGGCGATGGAGCGATCCGGACTCTCCTTTTCGGGGGCCGGCGGGGTCTGATTTAACTGGGCGAAGCGGGTCGTCACTGGGCTGGAATCAACGCGTCTGACCCGCCCTAGTCAAAAGTTGTTTCATTTCTTCCACAGGCAGGCCCACAATATTTGTCAACGACCCCGTGAAACCCGCCACAATCAGCTCACCCTGCTCCTGGATGGCGTAGCCGCCGGCCTTGTCGAGGGTATGCACGCGGCTCAGGTAGAGCTCGATTGTGGCCTCGTCGTAGACCTTCATCGTCACCTCGCTGGCCACGCCCTGGTCGAGCCTCAGGCCGTCCCGCTGCCGGCGGATCGCCAGCCCTGTGAACACCGTGTGCGTCCGACCGCTGAGCATCCGCAACATTGCCCGGGCTTCGCCCGCATCGCGGGGCTTGTTCAGCACCGTGCGGTCGATGAACACCGTCGTGTCGGCCCCGATGACCGTGGCACCGGGGTGCCGAGCGGATACCCAGTCGGCCTTGAGCGCGGCGTTGTGTTTCACCATCTCGCGCGGATCGGAGTCGGGCGCCTCGTGCTCGACGACCTCCGCCGGGATGATGGCGAAGCTCACGCCGAGCGACGCGAGCAACTCTTTCCGCCTGGGCGAGGCGGAGGCGAGGATGAGGCGGTCGTTGTCAGCTGGCGTCATTTCTTTTGTAGGAGCCTGTTTACAGGCGACAGGGAAAGTCATGGCGCGCAATCACGAATCGCCTGCAAGCAGGCTCCTACAATAGCAGCTGTAACACACGGCTTGAGGTTGCAGTCCAGCGCTTTGCCCTCAAGTTGTGCCCCCTTCCCATGCGCATCGGCCTGGCCCAGATCAACACCATCGTCGGCGACCTCGCCGGCAACAGCCGCCTCATTGAGGCGGCCTATCAGACGCTCGTCGCCCAAGGCGCCGAGCTGGTGGTATTTCCCGAACTCGTGGTGAGCGGTTACCCGCCTCGCGACCTGCTGTTCAAGAAGCGCTTCGTTAGCGATGTGGAGCAGGCTACCCAGCAGCTTGCGGCC
>DAORVZ010000415.1:0-2687 GCA_035434005.1 Lacunisphaera sp. | reverse complement strand
AAGACCACGCTGGTGAAGGAAGAGGTGGCGGCCGAGGAGATCGCCGAGATCATCTCGAAGTGGACCCACATCCCGGTCACGAAGCTGGTGGAGGGCGACAAGGAGAAGCTGCTGCGGCTGGAAGGCGAGTTGCACAAGCGGGTCATCGGGCAGGACGAAGGGGTGCGTCTCGTGAGTGACGCCATTCTGCGGGCGAGGGCCGGCATCAAAGATCCGCGCCGGCCGATCGGCAGCTTCCTGTTCCTCGGGCCGACCGGCGTCGGCAAGACCGAGCTCGCCAAGACGCTCGCCGAGCAGCTCTTCGATTCCGAGGCCAACCTCATCCGCCTCGACATGTCCGAATACATGGAAAAGCACAGCGTCGCCCGCATGATCGGGGCGCCCCCGGGCTATGTCGGTTATGACGAGGGCGGCCAGCTCACCGAGGCCGTGCGGCGCAAGCCGTATTCCGTCGTGCTCTTCGACGAGATCGAGAAGGCGCACCCGGACGTATTCAACGTCCTGCTCCAGGTGCTCGACGACGGCCGCATCACCGACTCGCAGGGTCGCACCGTGGATTTCAAGAACACCGTCATCATCATGACCTCGAACATCGGGAGCCGCCACCTGCTGGAGGGCGTGAAGGACGACGAGATCCCCGAGAGCGTCCGCGAAAGCGTGATGGCAGACTTGCGTGCGTCGTTCCGCCCTGAGTTCCTCAACCGCGTGGACGAGACCGTGCTCTTCAAGCCGCTCGCGCTCGAGGAGATCGAGCGGATCGTCACGTTGCTCCTCGCCGACATCAACCGCCGGCTCGCCGACAAGCGCGTCACGGTCACGCTGGATCAGAAGGCCCAGGAATGGGTGGCGGAGAAGGGTTACGACCCGGTCTTCGGCGCCCGCCCGCTCAAGCGCTTCCTGCAGCGCCACCTCGAGACCCGCCTCGCCCGCGCTCTCATCAGCGGCGAAGTGGCAGAGGACTCGACCGTCACCTTCAAGGTGAAGGGCGATGAACTGGTGCTTGGATAAAGCGAAATGTGGCCGGGGTCGCGTCTTTACAACAGCCACTCGATTGGCAGCCAGGAGTAGAACCGAACCACGGCCCGGCGCCAAAAGCCGGCGCCGGGTTCGGTCAGGTGGACGATCTCACGGTCGCCGACCTGTTCTAGCCATTGGAGGCGGCCGCGGTCGTCGAGGCGCACGCGGTAGGCGTGGGCAGGCAGGTCGGTGGCGATGGTGTCGGAGATGGCGCCGGCCAGATTGGGGCTGTCAATCACGAGACCTGATTCGGTGTTGAGGCGCGCGGAGCGGGGATCGAAGTTGAATGAACCGATGAACACACGCGTGCGGTCGACAGAGAAGGTCTTCGCATGGAGGCTCGAACCTGAACTGCCCGTGAGTCCCCGGTCGCGTGTGGACGGCACACTGGCATCCGCTTTCAACTCGGCCAGCTCGACACCCGCGGCGAGCAGGGCGGCGCGGCGTTTGGCGTAACCGGCGTGCACGATGGCGACATCGGTGGCGGCGAGAGAGTTTGTCAGCACACGGATCTTAACGCCCTGGCGGGAAAGAGAGCCAAGGATGTCGACGCCGGTTCGCGTGGGCACGAAGTAGGGGGAGACCAGCGTGAGTTCTTCCCGGGGAGTGCCGAGTGCTTCCTGAAGCCGGGCGCCGATCAGGCTGTTTTCGGTGGCACGGCCCAAGGCCTTGGCGGGATCATCACTGATCAGGAGGGTGGGTGCCCAAACGAGATCCAGGCGGCCTGCGATCAAATCGCCGACCAAGGGGCGCCGGGCGACGGCTTGGAGGTAGGCGGCGACGGCAGCTCGGTCGGAGGCGGTCCGTGCGGCGCGGAGGTGCTCTGATCCGGTGGGGGGCGGCAGCAGGCGGTCCGCCGGGTAGGCCGAATCGCTGGCCCAGTAGCGGTCGAAATCGCGGGAAACATCCTGTGCCACGGGGCCGAGGGCGAGGGCGTCGAGATCGGCGAACATCACGCCATCGCCGGCGACGAAATATTCGTCGCCGATGTTGCGACCTCCGACAATCGTAAGCTGGCTATCGGCGGTGAGGGACTTGTTGTGCATCCGGCGATTGAGCCGGAAGAAATCAGTGAGGTAGCCGAGTGCGCGCCAGCGGCGGAGGGCGAAGGGATTGAAGAGGCGCACCTCAATGTTCGGGTGGGCGTCGAGGGCGGCCAGGGTGCTGTCGAGGCCGACAGTGTTGTTGTCGTCGAGCAGGAGGCGCACGCGCACGCCCCGGTCGGCGGCCCGATGGAGGGCGGCGAAAAGCAGCGAGCCGGAAAGATCCCGGTGCCAGATGTAGTATTGAACATCGAGCGTGCGCTCGGCCGCCTCGATGAGGAGGAGGCGCGCGGCAAAGGCGTCGAGGCCGTCGCCGAGGATAAATATCCCCGAACGACCCGGGTTGGCGGCCACGAGCGAGGCCACGGCCCGGCCGTGCTTGGTGTCTGCCGTGGAGGGGAGACAAGTCGAGATTGGGCGCTCGGCGAGGGTGGGCAGGGGAAACATGCGGGCACAGACAAACAGAGCCAGGGCGGCGATAAGCGTGAGCCCCAAGGCGAGGGTGCGGCCGCGGTTCCGTAGCATACAGATTACTATTTCCTCCGGGCAGGCCAGTCTAGCGGAAAGAGGGACGCGGAATTATGTGGCGGGTGCGGGTGGCGGCGCCATTACATGCAGGCGCATGTC
>DAORVZ010000414.1:0-2693 GCA_035434005.1 Lacunisphaera sp. | reverse complement strand
TCGGCAAATCCATCCGCGTGAACGGCCGCGCCGGCACCATCGTCGGCATCATGCCCCCGAAGTTCCAGTTCCCCGCCAACGAGGACCTCTGGATCCCCGTCAACGCCGAGTTCCCCGTCCGCCCCCGCAACGACCGGGGTGTCAATTTCATCTCCGTCATCGCGCGGCTCAAGCCCGGCGTCAGCGCCCAGCAGGCCGAGGCCGATCTCTCCGCCATCGCCAAGGGCTTTGCCGAGCAGTTCCCCGACACGAACAAGCAGTTCACCAAGGGCTACGTGCGCCCGCTCATCGCCGCCTTCACCGGCGGCAACCTCAACGGCCTGCTCTACACCATGCTCGGCCTCTGCGTCGGCGTGCTGCTCATCGCCTGCATCAACGTCATGAACATGCAGTTCGCCCGCGCCGCGCTGCGGTCCAAAGAACTCGCCGTCCGCTCCTCCCTCGGCGCCACCCGCATCCGCCTCGTCCGCCAGATGCTCACCGAAAGCCTGCTCATCGCCGCCCTCGGGGCCACCCTCGGCATCGGCATCGCCTTCTGGACGACGGACTACCTCAACCTCTACGTCCACTCGGGCGACCAGAACACCCGCATCCCCTCGTGGATGACCTTTGACCTCGACGTCATGGTGCTCTCCGTCGTCGTGGGCGCCGCCATCTTCTCGGCGCTCGTGTCGGGCTTCGTTCCCGCCTGGATGTCCTCGCGCGCCAGCGCCATTGATGCGCTGAAGGAGGGCGGCCGCGGCAACACCAGCCGCGCCGTCAACGCCATCACCCGCGGGCTCGTCGTCTTCCAGATCCTCATCACCTGCGCCCTCCTCGTCTCCTCCGTCGTCATGGTCCGCTCCATCATAAAGCAGCAGACCCTCGACTACGGCTACGACACCCAGGGCATCCTCGGCGCCCGCATGGGCCTGATGGAGGGCGACTATCCCGACTCCGCCCGCCGCCAGCTCTTCTACGAACGCCTGCTTCGCGAGCTCCGGGCCTCCCCGCAGTTTGAGGCCGTCGCCCTCACCTACCGTTTCCGCATGGTTTTCTCCGGCAACGGCCCCATCGAGATCGAGGGCAAGTCTTACAAGCAGGACAGCGACCGCACCACGTCGGAGTTTGAGAACGTCACCGCCGGCTACCACGAGGTGCTCGGTCAGAAAGTCATCGAGGGCCGCTATCTCGCCGACGAGGACAGCGACCAGAAGCTGCCCGTGGCGGTGGTGAACGCGAGCTTCGCGAAGAAACACTTCAACGGCCAGGCCCTCGGCCGCCGCTTCCGCACCATCAACCAGAACGGCACCCAGCCCGGCCCGTGGCGCCAGGTCATCGGGGTCGTCACCGATGTCCGCATGGCCGGCCCCTTCAACAACAACACCGATGGCACCGGCTTCTACGTCCCCCTGTTCTCGACTGCCTTCGGCCCGGCGGCCGACACCCCGCAGGCCCAGCAATTCGGCACCGCCGTCATCCGGCCGCGCGGCGGCCAGCGCCCCGAGGCGCTCGCCGCCGCCCTCCAGGCCATCGTCAGCAAGGTGGATCCCAACCTCCCCCTCTACTTCGTCGGCACGCCGAAGGTCGCGATGGATTCCTTCCTCGCCCAGCTCCGGCTCACGGCGGTCATGTTCACCACCTTCGGCGTCATCGCCATCGTCCTCGCCTCGGTCGGTCTCTACGGGGTGATGAGTTTCTCCGTCAACCAGCGCAACCAGGAGTTCGGCGTCCGCATGGCGCTCGGGGCCGACGCAGCGCGCATCCTGCGCATGGTGCTTGGCCAGGGTGCCTGGCAACTCGGCCTCGGCCTCGGTCTCGGCGTGCTCGCCACCGCCGGTGTCGCCTGGGGCTTCAGCGGGCCGCTGACCAACTTCCTCTTCCAGACCAACCCGCTCGACCCGCTGCCCTACCTCGGCGTCATAGCGCTCGTCTCCCTCGTCTCGCTCGCCGCCATCCTCATCCCCGCCCGCCGCGCCACCCGCGTCGACCCGATGGTCGCGCTCCGCGCGCAATAACATCTTTCTCGTTCTCTTTCTCTTAATCTTTCTCCCTGACTTCTCTGGTCTCGCCCGTCCGCCCCCAATCCAAACCTGAGAGAAAGAGAAAGATTAAGAGAACGAGTAAGATTTTCCTCGGCACACCTACTCGCTACTCTCTACCCGCTACTCGCTACTCTCTACTGCCTCTCCTCCCCCATGCTCCCCAACCTCAGGTTCGCCCTTCGTAGTTTGCTCAAGACGCCCGGCTTCACCACTGTCGCCGTCCTCACCATGGCCGTCGCCATCGGTGCCTGCGCCTCGCTCTTCAGCGTGCTCCAGGCCGTCGTGCTCCGCCCGCTGCCCTACCCGAACCTCGACTCCCTCGTCAGTATCTGGAACACCAACCGGGAGCGGAACCTCGAGGCACCCGCCCTCTCCTGGGCCAAGTATGAGCTCTTCCGCGAGCGCAAGGATGTCTTCCGCGAGATCAGCATGTCCGCCGGCAACGGCTTCACCCTCACCGAGGGCACGGGCGAGCCCGAGCAGGTGGCCGGCCTGCACGTCTCCGCCAACTTCCTCCCCGTGCTCGGCCTCAACCCGGCGCGCGGCCGCACCTTCACCGCCGACGAAGACAAGGAGGGCGGCCCGCCCGTGGCGATGCTCGGCTACCAGCTCTGGCAAACCCGCTTCAACGCCGACCCGCAGATCATCGGCCGCATCATCCAGATCGAC
>DAORVZ010000413.1:0-2702 GCA_035434005.1 Lacunisphaera sp. | reverse complement strand
GCGCCGCAGGGGAGAGCGTGGGATCGCGGTAGGCTGGCCGAGCGTCGACGGCGGCGAGGGCGGGTTGGGCCGCAAACAGAAGGGCGACGCTGAGGGCAGGGCAGAGGAAATCCGCGCGCCGGGCTGTCTGCGGAGCGGAGCAGGACTGCCGGGCGTCCCCGGGCGGTCCTTGGCGGGAACTTTCGGGGTTGCAACGGCTGGTGGGAAACTTGGGGGTATGGGGCATGTTCAACCGGAGGTGGGAAGCCGCCTCCCCCGTCCCGCATAAACCGGTCGGACGCGCATGGAGGTGCGCAGGCAAGGCATAAACCCAGCGTAGCGGCGATCAGGATGAAGGACAATCCACGTATTTCCGGGGAGCCAGGTTCACCGGTGGATTTCATTCATCGTGGGTCTGATGCTCCGAAGCTTCCGCCTCCGCCTGGCCTTCCGCCGTCGCCAAGCCTATGGCGGACAGGACGGCTGGCAGGTGCCCGGGGATATTTCCGCGCGGCAAGCAGCCGGAGTCGAAATGCTCCAGCGGAACCCGTTCAGCGTCGCTCGAGCTCGAAGACGGCGCCGTCAGAAGCGCGCTCCAATTTCACGGGGAAGCCCTCTTCCGCCAGTTGCCGGCCGGTGAGCGTGTGCAGCACCCGGCCCTCCGGGGCCAGCTTCACGGCGTATTCGCGGGCGAGGGGAATGTCAGGCACAAAGACGCGGCGAGTGGGCTCCCGCGCGTTCTTGCGAAACACGGCCACGACCCTGCCGGCGCCAGTGTCGGTTTGACGCGGATGAATCCGTCCCAGGCTCCGAGGGCGGGTTCGCCGAAGCCGGGCAGGTCCTGTCGATAAGAGGAGGAATCGTATTTGCGCTGCGCTTCATCGGGGAAAATAGGGGTATTGGTTTCAGAGGGAGAAAACGGTTCGCACATGATATGAAGGCGCACCTTAGCCCGAATCATACAGTCGGAGCAGTTCACGAAACACACGAAAGGAGAAGGTTCAGAGACAAAATCTGCATGTTTGAGTTCACGGAATGGCGAGATGAAATTCACGGCCAAAAAGTTGCCGGTGTCATTCAGTCTTAGCTCATCGTTCCGGTTCAATTCAATCCGCGCCAGGCGGAGTCGGGGATGGGCTGGCGGGGCAGGCCGGGGCCGCTCCATTCGAGCGTGAGCCAGGCCGGGGCGTGCTTGCCGCGAAGGCAGGAAAGGCGGACGGGGTGAAGGCCGGCGGCGAGTCTGATCGTGGCGCGCTTTTCCGTGCCGCCGACGTAGCCGAAGTCGGCGTCGATGACCGTGGCCTCGTGCAGGCGCAGCGCCGCAGCGGTGCCGGTCGTCAAATAAAAGGTGTATTCACCGTCGGACGGGACTTGGAGGCAGCCGGTGAAAAGGAGCCCGGTGGCATCGGCGAACTCCGGCGCCTGCACGTCGGGCCGGGGCGACCGGCCCGAGGCGACGGGGTGCAGCGTGGCGAACTCCGGCACCCAGGGAAATTCGCCGGCGAAGGCCTGCCATGCGAGGCCGGCTGGCGGCATCCCGGCCATGTCATCGAGAGCGGGAACGGGTGCGACATCATACGGACGTGGCGCGGCTGGATCGGGGCGGCGGGAACGGAGCGCGATGGCCTGCAGGCGGGTTTGCACCGCCGCGTAGCCGGGGTCGCGCGCCAGGTTCTTCGTTTCCTTCGGGTCGGCGACCACATCGTAGATCTCGAAGGGGTCGGCGGGCCCTTTCACGTCGTAGCGGACGCCGGTGAGATCGCCGAGCCGGACTGCCTGCATCTGGTTGCGCGGGCGATTGCGGCGGCCCGGCTCGAAGTCGGGATAGTCGGGCGTCTGGCTGGCAACGTTGTATTCAAAGTAGAGCGCGTCGCGCGCCGGGGCGGTCCCGCGGCCGGTGAGCGCCGGCAGGAGCGAGATGCCGTCGGCGCGCGCGGGCGGCGGCAAGCCGGCGGCGGCGGCAAAGGTGGGCAGCCAGTCCCACTGCGCGCTGGGCGCCGCCACAACCTGGCCGCCGGGGATGCGGCCCGGCCAGCGGGCGAGCGTCGGCACGCGGGTGCCGCCTTCCCAGAGGTCGCGCTTGAGGCCGTCGAAGGGGCCGTAGCTGCGGAAAAATTCGGGGGTGAACGGTTCGCGCAACATTGATTCGGCTTCCGGGCCGTTGTCGGACGTGAAGACCACGAGGGTGTTTTCATCAAGGTGGAGATCGGCGAGCAGACGGAGCAGGTCGGCGACGCAATCGTCGATGCGGCGGACACTGGTGGCGTAGCGGCGATAGACGTCGGGCCAGGGTTGGGCGGCGGTGTCGCCGGGCAACGTGGGGTCGGTCCACGAGTCGACCGTCCCGGAGGCGGTGTTGATCATGCGGCCGGGTTGGCCGAGCCACTGGAGCCCGCCGCGTAGACCCCCGCCGGCGGGATAGGCCTGCGTCGGCCGTTCGAGCACGGCGTGGGGCGTGTCGTAGGACAGGTAGAGGAAAAAAGGCTGCCGGGGCGCGGCGGCGGCGTGGTCGGTGATGAATTTTTTCGCCCGCGCGGTGAAGAGATCGGTGGTGTAGCACTGGTCGAGTCCGGCGGAGACGTCGGTGCGGTTTTCCCAGATGATGACCGGGCCGCGCGCCTTGGCTTTCGCGGTGAAATACGGCGCCTCCTTGGGGTAGTGCTCATGCGCGTCAATGTGCCGGAGCACGCCGTAGAAGGAATCGAAGCCGCGGTTGAGCGGAT
>DAORVZ010000412.1:0-2712 GCA_035434005.1 Lacunisphaera sp. | reverse complement strand
AGGTTCTGGTGCCCTTGGAGGGACTTGAACCCCCACCTCTTTCGAGAGCGGATTTTGAGTCCGCCGCGTCTACCATTCCACCACAAGGGCAAGCCAGAGCTTTCCTCTAAAGCGTAGAGGCTTGCGCCGTCAACCCGAAAGGCGCTTAAAGCAAAAATCATGATCCGAATCTCGAATTCCATTAGCATCGATGAGCGGGATATCTCCGAGTCCTTCATCCGCGCATCCGGGCCCGGTGGACAGAATGTGAACAAGGTCTCCACGGCAGTGGAGCTGCGGTTTGATGTGGCCAACGCGGCGCTCCCCTATGAGGTAAAGCAGCGCTTGGAGACCATCGCGGGAAGGCAGCTGTCCCAGGATGGGATACTCATCGTGACCGCCCAAGAGCATCGCTCCCAGGAGAGAAATCGCGCCACTGCCCTTGAAAAACTCGTTGCACTTGTGCGCAAGGCTTCCCTTCGTCCAAAAAGACGCATTGCCACACGGCCCACCAAGGCTTCGAAAACCAGGCGTCTCGATTCAAAATCAAAACGCTCCACCACCAAAAACCTGCGGCGCACCAAGCCGTCATTTGATTAGGCAGTTCCGTCATGCTCCGTAAGCTTTACGATTGGACCATTTCGCTCGCCGCCCGGAAATCAGCCGAGGTCTGGCTTGCGGTCATTGCCTTTGTTGAGAGTTCATTTTTTCTCGTGCCCGCCGATGTGCTCTTCCTGCCCATGGCGCTGGCGCGCCCGGACCGCGCCTATCGCTTGGCTCTCATCGCAACTTTGGCATCCACACTGGGTGGCATTGCCGGATATTTCCTGGGCTACTATGCGTATCAGGCCATTGCCCAACCCATTCTCGAATTTTATGGCAAGCTTGCGGCCTTCGAATCGCTGCGGGCCTGCACCGATGAAGACACCATTGCCCTCCTGCTTGTCACCTCGGGCCTCGCCCATCTTCCGCCGATCAAGATCGTGACAATTCTGGCCGGCGTGGTGCACGCAAGTTTCCTTGTTTTTGTGCTCTCCTGCATCCTGGCCCGCGGCGCGCGTTTTTTCGCTCTCGCCTGGGCATTGAAAAAATATGGTGAACCCATCCGGATGTTTATCGAGAAGCGCTTGGGCCTTATTGCCGCAGCGGCGGCGGCGGCGCTCATCGGCCTTTATTTCATTCTAAAATATTTCAGTGCATCGGGAATCGGAACGATATGTTAGAAAATTTGAACCCGCAAAAAGCTTCGCTCGCTTTGTTTGTGATTGCAGCGGCGACCCTTGTTGGCGCCTGGATTTTCCAGTTTGCCGGCTATGATCCCTGTCATCTTTGCCTGCAGCAACGTTGGCCCTATTATTTTGCTATTCCATTTTCCCTGCTTTTGTCAGTGAGCACCGGAAAAACCCCCAAGGGCGCAAGGCGCGGACTTTACTTGCTTGCTGTCGTCATGCTCGGCAGCGCCATTTTCGGCGCCTACCACGCCGGCGTTGAATGGAAATGGTGGCCGGGGCCGGATACCTGCAGCGGTGACATCTCGGGGGGTCTTCCGGATCTCACCAGAGTAGTCGTTGCCTGCAACGAAGCTGCACTCCGTATTCTTGGGATTTCACTTGCCGGATGGAATGCGATAATTTCAGCAGCGCTGGCTGTGGTTGCCTTGGCGGGTGCGCGCCATCAAGGATCGAGTTCCGTATCCCAGTAAAGATAATCCTGCCAGCTCTGGTGCAGGTAGTTTGGCGGGAAATGCCGGCCATTGCTGTGAAGCTGGTTGACCGTGGGGCAGTGCGGCTTGTTGGCCGGAAACATTTTGACTTCGTGGGGCAGATAGCCGCCTTTGGCCAGATTGCACGGCGAGCAGGCCGCCACGACATTGTCCCAGGTTGTATGGCCGCCCTTTGAGCGCGGCGTGACGTGATCGAACGTCAGATCCTCGTGAGCCCCGCAATACTGGCAGGTGAACCGGTCGCGCAGGAAGACATTGAATCGGGTGAAGGCCGGCGTCCGCGATGGCTTCACATAGGTCTTGAGCGAAACGACGCTGGGAAGCTTGAACTCGAACGTCGGGCTGCGCACCACCCGGTCATATTCGGAAACGATATTGACGCGCTCAAGGAACACCGCCTTGATCGCATCCTGCCAGCTCCACAGGGACAGGGGATAGTAGCTCAGCGGCCGGTAGTCGGCGTTGAGGACCAGCGCAGGGCAGGCTTCCAGTGCGGCGGCTTCGTTATACACCTTAACCTCTTGAGGTTTGACGTGGGAGACATACTATATATCGGCAACAATCCTGTGAAGGGCTCAATTAACCCGTTGGGAAAGGCCTTTCAAACCCCGGTAATGGCTCCACAACAAACGCGCCGCAACTGAGCGCCACGGCTTCCAGGTCTCTGCCCTTTCAAGAAACACCTTGGGCGTCGGCCGGCCGTCCATGGCGAATAAATCCTGCGCCGCGATCTGCAGGGCCAGATCCCCGGCGGGGCAGGCATCGGCCCGCCCGAGCGCCGTCAGCAAATAGATATCCGCCGTCCATGGTCCGATTCCCGGCAGAGCCAGCAATTTGGTAAGCACGTCCTGGTCCGACGCTTGATGCAGTGAGTCGAAATCCAGCTCACCACGATGGATGGCATTCGCAATGGCCTGAAAACTTCGCGCCTTGGCCCGGGTCAATCCCAGGCTTTGCAGATCTTCCACGCTAAATTTCAGGATTTCACGCGGCTCAAAGGTGTGAAGCCT
>DAORVZ010000411.1:0-2725 GCA_035434005.1 Lacunisphaera sp. | reverse complement strand
GAAGCCAAAGCTGCCGCCGAGGCCGAGAAGGGCGCCGCCCCACAAGAGCTTGAACAAGGGCACGAAATTTTCGGCAAACATCGCTCCGATCCACCGCCCGAAGCCCATCTGCGCCAGTTGGTCTGCAAGGAACAGGTCGTCTGCGAACCAGAACAGCTTCCGGAACTCCGCCGACCACAGCGCCAGCGGCAGCAGAGCGAGGGCCGAGCCGGCCAGTGGCACCAGCCAGGCGTGGCGTGGCAACGCGGTCAGCTGCGCGGCGGGCGGTGCGGGCGCGGGAGAGCCGGCGATCCGCCGTGAGCCGAGGAAGTCCCAGCTGGCGGCACCGGCGAACAGGAGCCAGAGCGGGTAGGCCACGGCGAAGGAGGAGATGGCCTGCACCGGGAACGAGGTGACCTCGACCAACGCCTGGATAAAGAGCGTGGCGACGGCTCCGAGCCAAGCCGCCGTGGCCAACAGCAGGCCGGGCGTCGACTCGCGCCGTCCCAGGCAGGCCACAACCCGCCAGAGCCAGAATCCGTGCGCGAGCACGATCAGCCAGAAAAGCGGCGCGGCCAGCCAGCGCCCCACCGCGTTGAGGCAGGTGGCCGCGCGGAGGTTGTGCAGATATTCATTGAGCCCGAGGAAGGGATCGATGGCGCCTTCGGCCGGCGCGATGCGCTCGCGCGTGAGGTCGCGGAAGAGCTGCAGCTGCGCCTCCGTGCCTTCGTTGCGTCCCGGCAGCGCGCTGAACTGGCTGAACCGGGCGGTGAAGTCGGCAAAACTCCAGGTCTTCCGCAGGACCTCGCCAAATTGTCCGGGCTGCAGTTCTGGCCTGAAACCGCTGCGCTTGGGCCCGGCGGGCAGGCGGCCGTCGGCGCAGGCGGCATTGATTTCATCGGCGACTTTCCGGTAATAGGCGAGCGCAGCCCGGGCCGACGGAGCGTGGCCGGAGGCGGCGACGGCATCCCGCAGGGCCCACATGAACCAACCGCCCCCGATCTGCCGCTCGGCCGGAGGCAGGCCGGTCCAAGCGGCGGAGGATTCGGCCCAACCCAGGCCGATGGCTCCCTCGAGCTGCGGTCGCAGGACGGCAAATGTCGGGCTCGCCGCATAGGCTGCCGTGCAGGCCTCGCGGGAGACAAATACATGAGGACGCTCCGGCCCGACGCGCAGGCGGGTCAGGGCGCCATAGGCATCCTGGAACGCGGCAGCGCGGAACTCGACCGTGCCGAACCAGCCATAGTGGCGGTAGTTCTGCGTGCTCACCACGAGGATGGGCAGCAGGGCCGCCGCGAGCACCACGCCGAGGCAGGCCAGTGCCGAGGTCAGGCGTGGCGCGCCATCGCGCCAGGCCTGCCAGAGCCAAGCCCCACCGAGCAGGGCGAGGGAAGGCAGCAAGAAGGCATCGTCTTCGCGGGCCAGGTAGAATCCGCCCCAGGCGAAGCCCAGCAGCAGGCACCAGCCGAGGTTCTGGCGCAGGGAGCGCTGGCGGCGCAGCAGCAAGGCCATGAGCCCGGCCAACACGAGCAGCACCAGCGGCACCTGCAGGTGCTGGCGCAGCACGCGGCCCAGACTGGAGGTGTCGTAGCTCATCGGGTTGATGAGCAGCAGTGCGTAGAGCCCGAAGCGCCCGGCCGCCGAGGCGAGGGCTGGCCGCACCGCGCGCACGAGAGCGGCGCAGGCGCCGGCATAGAGGAGCTGTTGGGCTAGAAAAAGCGGGAGACCTGCCCAGAAGGCGGCGGCGATGAACAGCGAATAGGCCGGGCCCTTGGCGAGGGTGAATTGATCGTAGGCCCCGAGCCACTCTCCGCGCACGAGGTGCTGGGCGAGCTGCACGAAGAGCGCGTCGTCATGAGTGGCGCCGCCGAGCGCATAGACCTCAAGTCCGCGGGTCAGCCAGAGCTTGAGCAGGGTAAGGGCCACGGCCGCCCAGAACCAGGCGCGGGCCGGGGTTGTGCCCGTTGCGGTCATGCGCCGTCGCGCCGGGTGTCGAGCCGCAGCACGCCGAGGAAGCAGCTGGTGAGGATCAGCTGGCAGCCGAGCACGAGGCTGAGCACCCCGGGTATGACCAGGCGCAGCATCTCGCTGGGTTGCAGGCCGCCGAAGCCGTGGCCGCCCCACGACCAGACCGCGCTCACGGAGAGCCCTAGGCCGGTGAGGATGAGCAGCCCGCCCCCGATCAGGCCCACCTCGAGCGTGAGCAGCCGGAACCAGCGCTCGAAGCCGGCGTCGGCCCGCCGCAGGCCGGCATGGATGGCGAAGAATTTGCTCAGAAGCGCGAACGACACGGCTTGGAACCCGATCAGCACGGCGGCGGCGGCGAAGAGCAGCGTGTGCACATCGAAGGTGATCCGACCGAGGGTCAGCGGGCCGCCCAGGAGCACCCCGCCCGTAATCAAGCCGGTGGCCATGAGGAACAGGCCAGGATACCAGAACAGCCAGCGTGGGCTGAAGAGCAGCATGAAGCGCAGGTGCCGCCAGCCGTCGCGCCACGGGCGCAGGTGCGGCGGGCGGCCGCGCCCGTCGGGGCGCAGCACGGTCGGCACCTCGGTGACGCGCAGGCCGAGCATGACCGACTTGATCACCATCTCGGAGGCGAATTCCATGCCCGTGGTCTGCAGGTTCATCCGCCGGTAGCCCTCGATACTGAAACCGCGCAGCCCGCAGTGGAAGTCGCCGATGCCGGTGCGGAAGAAGAGTCGGCCGAGGAAGGAGAGGACGGGGTTGCCGAGGTAGCGGTTTT
>DAORVZ010000410.1:0-2727 GCA_035434005.1 Lacunisphaera sp. | reverse complement strand
AGAATTTCATCATCCGCACCAATTTCAACGGCACGGTGCAGGAGGTCCACGACTTCCACCTCACGCGCCTCGACGACCCGAAGAACTGGCGCGTCCTCCGCGCGCTCTTCTCCGACCCGGAATCGCTCAAGCCCGTCCGCACCACCGCCGAGGTCACCGAGGCGCTCGCCGGCCACATCGCCGAGATCGCCAAGTCCCTCCAGAAGCGCGAGGCCGTCGAGCTCACCGACGCCAAGACCCGCGCCGAGATGAATTTCGCCCAGCGCAAGAATCTCCGCATCGCCCGCTTCCTGAACCGCCTCGTCTTCTGCTTCTTCGCCGAGGACACCGGCCTGCTCCCGCCCAACCTCTTTTCCGACCTGCTCAAGCTCGGCCTCGACGACCCGCACCACCTCGCCACGGCGATGGAGAAACTCTTCGCCGTCATGGCCACCGGTGGCACCTTCGGGAAGGACAAGATCCGGCACTTCAACGGCCACCTCTTCGAGGAGGCCACGGTGTTCGAGCTGACCGACGACGAGCTGAAACGCCTCGCCGAGGCCGGCGAGGCCGACTGGCAATTCATCCAGCCCAGCATCATGGGCACACTGTTCGAACGCGCGCTGGAGCCGGAGCAACGCTCCCAGCTCGGCGCCCACTACACCAGCGAGGCCGACATCCAGACCCTCGTGGAGCCTGTGCTCATGGCCCCACTCCGCCGCGAGTGGTCGGCGCTCAAGCGCACGCTCGCCCCCGCCTACGTCAGGGGCAAGGGCACGCCGGCCCAGCGCGACGAGCTGGCCGCCTTCCAGAAAAAACTCGCCGCCACCACCGTCCTCGACCCCGCCTGTGGCAGCGGCAACTTCCTCTACGTCGCGCTCCAGCTCCTGCTCGCGCTGGAGAAGGAGGTCCTCGCCTACGCCACGCAGCTCGGCTTCAAGCTCGCGCCCAAAGTCGGCGTGCAACAGCTCCGCGCCATCGAGATCAACCCCTACGCCTACGAGTTGGCGCAGGTCTCCGTGCAGATCGGCTACCTCCAGTGGCGGCGCGACAACGGCTTCGACAACGACCGCACGCCCGTCCTCCAGAACCTCGACGGCTTCCGCAACGAGGACGCGCTGCTCGAGCCCCACTTCGGCCGCAAGGCGAAGAACCTCAAGGAAGCCCGCGCCGACGAGCACACCGCCGACACCAGCCTCAAGTTCTACACCGAACGCGAGTGGCCCAAGTGCGACATCATCGTCGGCAACCCGCCGTTTCTCGGCGGCAGCAGGATTTGGGAAGAGCTTGGCCGGGAGTATCAGCAGGAGCTTTGGCGGGTTTATGAGAATCGCGTGCCCGGGTCAGCCGACTTATGCTGCTACTGGTTTGAAAAGGCGCGGCATCTGATTGAGGAAAAGCAATGCCGGCGAGCCGGACTGCTCGGCACGCAGGCCATTCGGGGTGGCGCTAACCGGGAAGTGATCAAACGCATCAAAAAAACGGGCGCTATCTTTTTTGCCGTGAGCGACCGCAACTGGATCCTCGATGGGGCCGCTGTTCATGTGAGCATGGTCGGTTTCGACGACGGAACGGATCGGATTCGGGAGCTGGACGGAGCACCCGTGCAACAGATCAACGCCAATCTGACTTCGGAAAATGATGTCACCCAGGCAAAGCAATTGCTCGCCAACCTCGACCTGAGTTTTATTGGGACAAAGAAAGCGGGAAAATTTGAACTGACTGACGTTGAGGCTCTGACCCTGATGGCGATGCCCAATCCTACGGGAAAACCGAATTCTGATATCATCCGGCCCTGGCTCGACGGCTTTGCCGTGGCAAAGCGGATAAACTGGGAGTGGATCATCGATTGCGGAACAGTCATGTCATTTGCCGCATTTGCGGGCTACGCGGAGCCCTATGAAAGAGTGCTGAAAGCCGTAAAACCTGCACGGGATAAGAACAATCGAAAGCTCTACCGGGAGAAATGGTGGCTGCACGCGGAAACCCGTCCCGGATTGCGCCAGAATTGCCTCACGCGCGACCGATACCTCGCAACCGTTCGTCACTCGAAACACCGGATTTTTGTCTGGGCAGACCCCACTTTCATTCCCGATGACGGCGTGTTCGCATTTGCGCGGGATGACGATTTCTTTTTCGGCCTTGTTCATTCACGGCTTCACTCTGTCTGGTCTTTGGCGCAGGGAACTCAGGTTCGGGAAAAAGAATCTGGCTTCCGCTACACTCCATCGACCTGCTTTGAAACCTTTCCGTTTCCCTTCCCGCTGAAGGAGCCGTTGCCGCAGGGCGAGAGCACGCCGCAATCCGAAGCCGCCGCCGCGCACCATCACTTCATGGGCAAGGAAGACCCCGCGCCCTACGGTGAGGCCGCGCACCGCGCCGCCATCGCCGCCGCCGCCAAGGAGCTGAACGACCTCCGCGAACGCTGGCTCAATCCGCCCGAGTGGACGAAGACCGTGATGCTCGAATTCCCCGGCTCGGCCGCTGGCCCGTGGGCGCGGTTCATCGATCCGAAGACGGTGAACGCCAAGACCGGCGTCGGCACCGTCCGCTACCCGCGCCTTGAAGCCAAGGACGCGAAATGCGCCACCGAGCTGAAGAAGCGCACGCTGACCGCCCTCTACAACGAGCGCCCGGCCTGGCTCGACCACGCGCATCAGAAACTGGATGCCGCCGTGGCTGCCGCCTACGGGTGGCCAGCCGACCTGACGGACGAGCAGATCCTCGGCAAGCTCCTCGCCCTGAACC
>DAORVZ010000409.1:0-2748 GCA_035434005.1 Lacunisphaera sp. | reverse complement strand
TCGGGCTCCGTGGGTGCGGGATATTCCCGGCCGGCAAGGAGCCCTCGGTGCGCACCCTCCGCGAGTGGACGAAGCTGCGGCGCATCCCGTATCACCGCGTCGGGCATTTCGTCTATTACGACCCGGCCGAGGTCGCGGCCCATATCCGCACCAAGCTGAAGGTGCCGGCACGCGGCTGATTCTGGAACCGGGCCGACATCTCCCGTTGGCTACATTCCCATTCTGGGACCGGGGCTTTGCCTTGGCCTGTCGGCGACGCTGGGCCGTGTTTCAGAGGCAGGCAGCGCTGGCTGACTGGCCTCCGGCACCATTTTCATCTGCCACCGGTAGGCCTTACTGATGCGTTCAAGCGGGGATTCGGCGAATTCCGTCGGCAAGAGGGAACGTGGCGCGATGCCTTCTGCAATGAGAGTGCTGGTGATCTTTTTGTCCTGGAGCGTCCGGAATGCGCGGGAGAATACTTCGAGGGCCTGCTTCTGCTTGGTCGGGTCCGCGACTGCGCTCTGGTGGACATCGCGCAGAAACTCTGGCACGCACCGCACGATCAGTTGCAGGTGGAGCCGGTCTTGGCGGGGCGAAGGACCATCCTGCGGGATATCCCGCACATTCATCGCCTTGGCTTTGAGCATCGCGACCGGATCGAGCACCCGATAGGTCGCCCCTTGCGATTTGATGTAGGCGGCCGCTTCAAGGTCAGCCCAAGCCAAACCATGCACCTTGTGGAGAATCTCAACGAGTAGCGGGCGTCCATCCGGACTCGTGCTGCGCAGGGCACCCAGGCGGGAATCCAGCCAGTTTTTGTTGTTCCTTGGCTGAAACACCCAGCCGGGCACGCGCTTTAATTTTGGCAGGCCTTCATCGGAAACAATGATGTCGAGATCCTTGCTGATCAGGTTCTCCTTTGGCACCTGGGCCTTGAGGTAATTAATGGCCCACAAATTGACCGCATGCCCGCCCACGACCGTGGGGGCGGACTCATGCTCGCACACCACCCGGAAATCGTGTGGCGTTGTCTGTGGCCGCGCGGGCGTCACTCAAAACGGACCCCGCCAAAGCCCACCAAGCGCGTCTTCTCGCCCTCTTTGATCCCCATCAGGCGCCGGTTGCGGGCCACGATTTCAGCCCCGCGGCCCTGTCGCAGCAATTCCTGGTCTTCCCGCCGGAACTGATCCTTCAGGGCAGCAACCTCCCGGTCGGCTTTCGTCAGATTAAGCCGCGAGAGTTTGTTGAGGATGTGCCGCACTTTCACGTTGGATACGGTAGTGGGAGACGCCGTCGGGTCAACTGCGGTTGCGAGCTGCGGGAACACCCGAGCAGCAAATCCAACTTGGGCGGGAGAGACGTCACCAGCCGGTCGGCTGGGTTTATGGGTTTGGAGGGATTTCATGGGGAGGTGTTTACAATTTGACGCTGGGACCGGTTCGGATTGATCCGGCTGGGCTGAGTTACCCAAGGAGACATTGTCAACCGGCCAGGCTATTGCGCTCAGTTCGATTCGAGGTCGATAGGGCGAACCGATGGCTGGAGCGCACGCGCGCGGACCGCATCAATAAAATCCATCAGGGGCTGAATCTCCTCCAAGGCCGATCGGGCGGTGCCCGGGGACCAGCTCCGGCACAGGTTGCGGTGCTGCACGACCACGCGACAAGCGGCGCGCAACTCCCGCATCATCTGGAAAGTTTCCACGGACCGCAGTGCCCCGGCGACAGCCGTGGACCGGTGCCGTCGGGCGAGGTGGGCCCGGATGCGTTTGCGCAGCGCGGCCGTCGATAGATTCTCCGTCTCGGCCAGCGCCAGCCACCACTCGATTTCGTTGGGATTGGCGAAAGCCAACCCCACCTCGCAATGATGGGTCCAGCTCAAGGCGTCATGGCGACATGACAGAGGAATGCGGGCGCAGACCATCTTGGCATTGCGCAGGGTGCCCGGCTCCAAGCCGGCCTCACCCGCGCAGGTGGCGATCCGGCCACGATAGCTGTTTTCACCATAAGCCAGCGCATCGCCCAACCAGGCGGTCAGCGTTTGCCTGGCCCCGGTCGTTGTGCGGGTCAGGCGGGCAAGATGGGTGACCAAGTGGCCCCACGTCTCCTGATCAAGCTGCGGGGCCAATGCTAGGCCGAGCCGGCCGGCGTGCGCGACGGCAGCGCCGGGCAGTTCCGCCACAAGCTGCTGCACGTCAGTTCGCATCGCTGTATGGCATGGGCCGGCGCGGCAGGTTCAGACGCCGCTGCATCGCCAAGACCTGTTTCCGGAAGCCCTCGTGGGAGATCCCATGCTTGCGGGCATAATCGCGTAAGGTCACGTGGTCGAATTCCGCGACGCCCGTGGCATGAACAAGCACATCGACGGCAAGGTCGCGGTCCTTGGCGCCGGCTAGCTCGTAGACCAGATCTCGGACGGCCTGCAGGGCGGCCTGTTGGTCGGGCTTGTCGTGCCCGCCCAAGGCCGCGCGCAATTCGTCTATTAGCCCCATCCGGGCGCAATCCCTGAGCAGGTCGGCGACATTGTCCGTCCCCAAATAACGTGAATCCGGCGCCGCGGCGCCGGACCATGGCGTTTGCTCACGTTCCAGTCGGTTCATTCAGGGTTCTGGAAAGAATAGTCTGATTTGGGAAAATTTCCAATCGCACCTGAACCGCACTCGATTCCACCCGGTCAAGCCCCGTTGGCCAGCGGCCAGCGTCGGAAGCCGACGCGAGGCAGGGCCGCGCAGCCAGCAACCCAACGCCCACCCACGCTTAGACCCGA
>DAORVZ010000408.1:0-2767 GCA_035434005.1 Lacunisphaera sp. | reverse complement strand
CCGAACTCTGGCTCGAATCCTCCAACCAAGGCCGCACTTGGTTCCTCAAGGAACACCGCCTCATCCAGCGCCATGACGGCATCGGCCGCTCCTACGATGCCCTCTGCGCCGCCGCCGCCCTCTCGGCGCTCCTCGTCCGCAACCCCGTGCCCGACGAATCCCGCGCAGCCGTCTGCGCCCTGCTGCGCATCAGTTTCGCCGCCCTCGCCGCCGGCGGCCGCCCGGACATCGTCTGGCTCAAGGCGCTCTTCTGTCTGCTCCGCGACGAGGGCTACCCCGTGAAACAGCAATGGTGGCCGCAACTGGGCGATGCCGACCGCGATCTGGCCGCGCACCTGCTCAACCAGCCCCTCGCCGCGCAGACCGCCGCGCCGGCACTCGTCGCGCAAATCACCCGTCGCCTCGAGACATGGGTGCGCGCCGAGACCGAACTGCGATTGAGCTGACATGCAGTTCTCCCTCGAAACCCGCACCGTCAGCCTGAGCGTCGGCGAATTCGCCGGGTTCTCGCTCGGCCCCGTAGACTCCAGTGGCGGGCCGCAAGGCATCTGGCGCGCCCAGCTCGGCCAGCACTGGCACCACGAGCTCCAGAAGCGCACGCTCGCCGAGGCCCCCGCCGCGCAGTTCGAGGTCGTCATCGACGGCCGCATCACCCACCGCGGCTGGACCTTCGCCCTCAACGGCCGCATCGACCAACTCGTGGGCGACACCCTCCGCGAAATCAAGAGCGTCATGCGCCCGCTGCCCGCGGAGGAGACCGACCTGCGCACCGACTACCCGGCCTACTTTCTGCAGCTCGCCGCCTATGCGGTGCTACGCCGCGCGCTGGGCGCGAAGCAGACGAAGGCCGAGCTCATCTTCGTCGAGGCCGGCTCCGGCCTCGCCCAGACCATCGCCCTCACCGCGTTCGACGAAGCGCTCGTCCACCACCAGCTCGATGCACTGGTCGAGTTTCTCAATCTGCGCCTCCGCGCCACCGAACGCCGCCGGTCTCTCTGCTTCCACCCGGCCTTCTCTTCACTTCGCCCCGGCCAGGAAACGATCCAGCAGGATCTGTCCTCTGTTCTCAGTCCTCCGTCCTCTGTCCTCCTCTTCGAGGCCCCCACCGGCTACGGCAAGACCGGCTGTGTCCTCGAGTTCGCCCTCGGCCAGATGAAGGCCGGCCGCTTCGCCCGCCTCATCTGGCTCACCGGCAAATCCACCGGCCAGATCCAAGTCATGCACACGCTCTCGCAAATGACAGCCCAGAACTTTTGTAACCTAATAGGTTACAAAGGTTCTTTGCCGTTCTGGCAGGTGCGCAACAAGTCCGAGCACTGCGTCAACCACACCTTCCACTGCGTGCGCGACGGCTGCGACTACCTGAAGGACTGCGCCGATCGCTGGCCGGGCAGCGGGCTCGCCAAGTTCTACCTCGATGATCGCCAGCCGCGCGACCTCGACACCCTGCGCACCGCCGGCCGCGAGGCCCGCATCTGCCCCTACGAGATCACCCGCGCCTCGCTCGCGTTCAACGACGTGTGGATCGGCGACTTCAACTACGTCTTCGCCCCCGACAACTGCGGCCTTTTCTTCAACCAGCCCGGCTTCGACCCGGCGGAGACGCTGCTGGTCATCGACGAGGCGCACAACCTGCCCTCGCGCGTCGCCGGCGCCCACTCGCACCGTGCCACCGACACCGACGCCCGCCTGCTGCTCGCCGAGCTCGACCACCTGCAGGCGCCGGCGACGCTCATCATCGCCATGGAGGAATGGACTCGCCTGCTCGCCTCGCTCCGTCCCGCCGAATCCCTCGACCCCGCCACCGAGGCGGAGGTGCACGACCATGTCGCCAAGCTGGCGAATCTCGTCAGCACCCAGTCCATGGACTACGCCGCGCTCGGGCCGCACCACGCCGAGACGCTCTGGTCCTTCGCCCAGCTCGCCGAGTTCATGGACGACTCCCGGCTCACGAAGCTCCTGTGGGTGGCCCGCGAGGGCGAACTGGAGTTCACCTGTGTCGATGCCGCCCCGGCCATCGGCGAGACCCTCAAGGCTTTCGGTGGCGCGATCCTGATGTCCGCGACTCTGCAGCCCTACGCGGATTTCGCCACTTCCTGCGGCCTGGAATCATCCGCCACCCTCCACGCCCCCACGCCCTGGCGCGTCGGCGCCTACGACGTTGCCGTGGATCTGCGCGTGAGCACCACCTTCCGCGAACGCGCCAACCACTACGGCACCACGGCCGAGACCATCGAGGCAATGTTCGGCGCCGCCCGGAGTGCCGTCGCGGTTTTTTTTCCGTCCTATGCCTATGCCGAGTCCGTCCTCCGCGCCCTTGAAAACAACGGCTCCGTCCTCCGCGTGGCCCTCCAGCCGAAGTTGCCCGACCTCACGGCGCAGACGGCGTGGATCGAGGAAAACCTAGCGCTGAGCGACGCCCTCTTCCTCGTGCTCGGCAGCAGTTTTGCCGAGGGCATCGACCTGCTCGGCGGCCGGATCAGCCACGCGATGGTCGTCGGCCCCGCCCTGCCCGAGGTCAACGCCGTGCAGAAGGCCCGCATGGACGCCCTCGCCGGCCTTGGCCGCGACGCGGCGTTCCGGCGCGTCTACCAGATCCCCGGCCTGCAGAAGGTGAACCAGGCCCTCGGCCGCCTCGTGCGCGCCCCCGGCCAGCACGCCAAGGTGCTGCTGCATTGCCAGCGCTTCGCCGAGCCCTCCTACGCCGCGCTGCTCGCCGCCGACTACCAGATGTTCGCGGAGGTCGCCTCCGACGGCGACCTGCGCG
>DAORVZ010000407.1:0-2773 GCA_035434005.1 Lacunisphaera sp. | reverse complement strand
TAAAAGTGGTTTGGTTAACGTGGTTTCTGGCTTGAGAAGGGTGCGGATGTAGAGTTCGCGATAGCCCATGACAAGTATTTTTCTCCCACGTTCTCGGCGTTCACCTCGATCCACTGCGGCGTGGCGAACGGATGGTGGTTGTGCACCCAGGCGCTGAGGGCTGAGGCGTTGGCGGGCAGGTATTTGAACCAGACGCGAAATTCCTCGGCCGACTCCAGTTTCCCCTCCCAGTGGTAATACGAAGTGACGGGTCCGTCGACCTGAGCGCAGGCGGCGAGGCGGGCCTCGACCGCGCCACGGGCCAACCGGTCGGCGTCGGCGCGTTTGGCAGTGGTTGTCCAAGCCACGAACATGCAGGGAGTTTCGCAGGGTCGCAGGGCGGCGCAAAGCTCAAAATTGCCCCTTGACGCTCCCCGGTTCCGCCGTAGGTCTATCCCTTCACGAAATTTTCAGCCGCCCAATCATGAGAGACGAATACATCCGCGACGCCCAGAAAGTCATCCAGGATCCGAACATCCTGATCAACGTGGTTTCCCGCCGCGTGAAGCAGCTGCGTCGCGGCAGCCGTCCGCTCGTGGAGTCGCTCGAGAAGCTGAGCCCCGAGGACATCGCCCTGCGCGAGATCATCGAGGGCAAGATCAGCTACGAGCTGCATACGGCCTGAGCCGGTTAGTCAGGCCAACTCCCAGTTCCCGCGAAGCGAGGCCCCGGCCTCGCTTCTTTTGTTTGCCGCCGGATGAGGTCTCTCCAACTGTCATTTGTCCTTGGTCTGTCATCGCGAGGCTGCTTGGAGCCGTGGCGATCCAGCTGGATTGCTTCGTCGCTTCGCTCCTCGCAATGACAGGAAGGGGACGTTTTATCATTCCATGGCCGCCAAGTCGAAGGATCCCTCCCGCTACACCGAGATGCGCAACTCCAAGGCGCTGCGGGACTATTTCATCCACGACAAGTTCGAGGCGGGTATCAAGCTGGCCGGCACCGAGGTGAAGTCCATCCGCGCCGGCAAGGCGCAGATCACCGACGCCTTCGCCCGGATCGAGAAGGGCGGCGTGTGGCTCTACGGCGCCTATATCCAGGAATATTCGCACGGCGGCCTCTCGCAGCACGCCCCGCGGCGCGTCCGCGCCCTGCTGCTCAACGCGAACGAGATCCGCAAGCTGACCCAGGCCGTCGAGACCGGCGGCAAGACCATCGTGGCGCTGCGCATGTATTTCAATGAGGCCCTCGTGAAGGTCGAGATCGCCACCGCGTCCGGCAAAAAGCAGTTCGACAAGCGCTCGGACGTCAAAAAACGTGAGCAGAACCTCGAGGCCAGCAAGGCCCTCAAACACCGCGCATGAGCAAAAAATTTCCCAACCGCGTCACGGTCAGGGTGCCCGGCAGCACCTCCAACTGCGGCTCCGGCTTCGACACGCTCGGGCTTGCGCTCGCCATCTACAACGACATCACGCTGTCCCGCGGTGACTGGCACGGCGCGCGACCCCTGACCGACCGAGACACCGCCGGGCTCGGCATGGCCGACGAGGCGGCGGCGCTGTTCTTCGTGCGCGCCGGGGTGGAGGAGTTTGGTTACGAGCTGAGCATCACCGGCGCAGTCCCGATGTCGCGCGGTCTCGGCTCCAGCGTGACGCTGCGCGCGGGTGTGGTCGCGGCGCTCAACGAGATGTCCGGCGCGAAACTTTCCAAGGACGACCTGTGCAGCCTCGTGACCCAGCTGGAGGGGCACCCGGACAACGCGACGCCGGCCGTCATCGGCGGCTTCTGCGTGGCGCGCTGCGATCCGCACACCGGCGAACTGCTCGGCGTGCTGCGCAAGCCCATCGGCAAGGATCTGTGCTTCGTAGTCGTGTCGCCCGACCAGGAGCTGGAGACGAAGAAGGCCCGCGGCATCCTGCCGAAGGAGCTGCCGTATTTCGACGCCATCAAGAGCGTGAATAGCGCCGTCTACGTGACGGCCGCGATCCTCTCCGGCGAATACGACCGGCTGCGCGACGCCGTGCGCGACTTTTTGCACGAGCCCTACCGTCTGCCGTTGATCCCCGGCGCCAAGAACGCGATCGAGGCCGGCGTGGCCGCGGGTGCCCTCACCGGGTGGCTGAGCGGCAGCGGCTCAAGCGTGCTCTGCGTGGCGCGTCCGGCGAAGGCCGCGAAAGTGGCCCGGGCGATGGTGGCGGCCTTTGCCGCGCACAAACTGTCCGCGACGCCGCATCTGCTTTTCGCCGACAACAACGGCCTGCGCGTGGTGAAGCGCTCGGCGTGAGACAATCTGCAAGCGCGCGCGCAACCAGCCGCGATCAGGCTTCCTGGAACGGCGAGCCCGAGCGGATGACCCTGGGGGGATTTGCGTCCGGCCAGTATTTGACGAGCTCGGCGGCGAGCTCGGTCCACTTGAAGGGTTTCCGCACGATTGCCTTGAGGGACGGGACGGCCGCCAGCTCGCGGTCGGTGAAGGACATGTTGTAGGCCGTGATCATCAGCACGGGGATGGCGGGGTTTATCTTTTGCACTGCGGCGATGAACTGCAGCCCGTTGATCTCGGGCATCTGGTAATCCGTGATGATGAGACCGACGTTGAGCGCGGGGAGGGCGCGGAGGGCATCGGCTGGCTTGGTGAAGCCATGCACTGGGCGGTCAAGATGCTCGCCGAGCAGCTGTTGCAGCAGGTCAATGTAGGAGAACTCGTCGTCCACCAGCACAACGATTTTTTCTTCCGGTTTCGGGGCGGAGGTGGTCATGGGGTAGGGTCAGGCGAGACAATGGGACGGACGGATTT
>DAORVZ010000406.1:0-2799 GCA_035434005.1 Lacunisphaera sp. | reverse complement strand
GGCGCGGAAATCTCCGGCCAGGTGCGCTCGGTGCAGTTTCAGGAGGGTGAACGGGTCACCAGGGACCAGGTGCTCATCAAGATCGACGACGCCGAGTTGCGCGCGCAACTGGCCCAGGCGGAAGCCTCGTTTCATTTGGCCGAGCTGAATCTCAAGCGCAGCGAGAACCTCACCGAGGCGCGCTCCATGTCGCAGGCCGAGGCCGACCGCGTGCGCTCCGAGCATGCTTCAGCCGCCGCCGCGCTCTCGCTGCTCCGCGTCCGCGTGGCCAAGACCGAAATCAAGGCGCCGTTCGATGGCGTCGTCGGCGCCCGCACCATCTCGCCCGGCGACTACATCACCGCCGCCACCGTCATCACCACCCTCGACGACCTGAGCCGCCTCAAGATCGATTTCCAGGTGCCCGAGCGTTTCACCTCCAAGGTGAAGGTCGGCACCACATTCACGATCCGCGCCCAGACGCCGACCGGCGAGGCCCGCGCCCACGGCGAGGTCTACTTCATCTCCTCGGTCATCGACCGCAGCACGCGCTCGAGCCAGGTCAAGGGCTACGTGACCGAAAACCCGGCCGGCTTCCAGCCCGGCATGTTCGCCGGCATCGAGCTCGTGCTCGAGGTGCGCCGCAGCGTGCTGGCGGTGCCTGAGGGAGCCATCCTGACCACGCCGAACGGCCCGCAGGTGATCGCCGTGCGCGACCAGGGCGCCGACAAGGTGGCCGAGTTCGTGCCCGTGCAGCTGGGACTGCGGGAGCGCGGCCTCGTCGAGGTCAGTGCTCTCAAGCCCGAGGCCCTGGCCGCCGGCCAGTCCGTTGTGGCTTCCGGGGTCGGCGCGATCGTGCTTTTTAATGGCATCAAGCTCGAGCCGCGGCCGCTGCGTGCCGAGTTCCGCATCGGGGACTGAGCCATGATACTCTCCGACGTCTCCATCCGTCGGCCGGTGGTCGCGCTCGTGGCGTCCATCCTGGTCGTCCTGGTCGGCCTCCTCAGCTTCAACCGGCTGCCGGTGCGCGAATACCCGCTCATCGACTCACCGATCGTCACCGTCGAAACCTCCTACCGCGGCGCCTCCGCCGAGGTGGTGGAGGCCAAGGTCACCGAGCCGCTGGAGCGCGAGGTCGCCTCCATCGACGGCATCCGCGTCATCCGCTCCGATTCCCAGGAGGAGTCCTCCCGCATCACCGTCGAGTTCAACCTCGACCGCAACGTGGACGAGGCCGCCAACGACGTGCGCGACCGGGTCAGCCGCGCTCGCGGCCGCCTGCCCGACGAGATCGAGGAGCCGCGGGTCACCAAGGCCGACGCCGACTCCTCGCCGGTCATCACCTTGGCGCTCAGCTCCGAGCGCTACAGCCGCCTCGAGTTGCGCGAGCTCGTCGAGCGGGTGGCCATCCAGCGCCTGCAGACCATTCCCGGGGTCGGCTCGGTCGGTGTCCGTGGGCCGCGTTACGCCATGCGCCTGTGGGTGGACAGCGACAAGCTCGCCGCCCATGAGCTGACGATCGGCGACGTCGAGAGCGCCCTGCGCCAGCAGAATGTCGAGATTCCCGGCGGCCGCATCGAATCCAGCTCCCGCGAGTTTCCGGTCCGCATTGAGGGCCGCATGACCCAGGTGGCGGAGTTTGAGAACTTGGTGTTGGCCACCCGCGGTTCCCATCAGGTTAAATTTTCCGACATCGGCCGCGTCACGCTCGGCTCGGAGGAGTATCGCTCGGAGTCCTATTTCAAGGGTAAGCCCACGGTCGGCGTGCAGGTGCTCCGCCAGGCGCAGGCCAACGTGCTCGACGTGGCCAACGCCGTGAAGGGGATGATCCCGCACATCCGCGCCGACCTGCCGGCGGGCGTCAACGTGGACATCGGCTTCGACAGCTCTGTGTTCGTGGACCGCTCGGTGCGCGAGGTCTACAAGACGCTCTGGGAGGCGTCGGTGCTGGTCGTGCTGATGATCTTCCTCTTCCTGCGCGACTGGCGCGCAACGCTGGTGCCGCTGGTCGCCATCCCGGTATCGATCATCGGATCCTTCGCCGTCATGAGCTGGATGGGTTTCACCATCAATATCCTGACCCTGCTGGCCCTGGTGCTGGCGGTCGGCCTCGTGGTCGATGACGCCATCGTGATGCTCGAGAACATCTACCGCCGCATCGAGGAGGGCGAGGGCCCGATCCATGCCGCGATCTACGGGGCGCGACAGGTGGCCTTTGCGGTCATCGCCACCACGCTGACGCTGGCCGCTGTGTTCCTGCCGGTCGCCTTCCAGTCGGGACAGACCGGGCGGCTCTTCTTCGAGTTTGGCATCACGCTCGCCGTCTCCGTGCTCGTATCCGCCTTCGTGGCGCTGACCCTGACCCCCATGATGTGCTCGCGGGTGCTGAAGACCAAGGTGGTCAACGGCCAGGCCCGGCACGGCTGGTTCTACAACCGGACCGAGCCCTTCTTCGTGTGGTTGAACGGCCTGTTTGAGCGCACCCTGCGCAGCACCTTCAAGGTCAAGCCTCTCGTGCTGCTTGCGGCGGTGCTCTTCACCGCCGGCGGCCTGGCCCTCTACACCCAGCTCCAGCGCGAGCTCACGCCGCTGGAGGATCGGGGCATCTTCACGGCCAACCTCATCGCGCCCATCGGGGCCACGCCGGAATATCTCCGGCTCTACTCCGTGGACATGGAGCAGATGATCCTGAATATCCCTGAAATCGACCGCACCTTCCACCGCACGGGCGACGGCGGCCGGGCGTTTGTCTTTGCCACCCTCAAGCCCTGGGAAGAGCGCAACCGCAAGACCCAGGACATCGTCGCCGAGCTGCGGCGC
>DAORVZ010000405.1:0-2805 GCA_035434005.1 Lacunisphaera sp. | reverse complement strand
ACCATGCCGCAGGTGGCGTATTCATACTCGTCGGACTTCGCGCTGAGCTCGAGGAAGGGATCGCGCCCAGCGCGGGTCGCGTCGATGTAGAAACTACTGTCCGGCAGGATGAGGCTGGCCATAGGGGGCGGGCGGCTCGGCAACCATGATAGCGGGGGGATCGAACTGATCGGCCGCCGTGGGCGCAAACTCGGCCTTCAACTGCTCCGGCGTCATCCCGAGGCCCTGACTGAGCAGCTCCTTGAGTTTATGCCGACGGGCCATCTCGCTGAGAGCGATCTCGACCGCCTGCTTCTTGGTCTTGGCTCCGGTCACCTGCATGACGCGATCCAAGACACCCTCATCAATGTGCATCGTCATTTTCATAACGCGGGCACGGTATGGCTGACCAGCCATACTGGCAAGCATAAAGTATGGCTAGTAAGCCATACTGTTTCCAAGAATAACGTTAAACCTTCTCCAGCAGCCTGTAGAGTCGGGCGACCATCCGCCTTCGCCAAGGCTGCGGCGGACAAGTCGGGTCAGACCTTTTCGAGGAGTTTATACAACCGGGCCACCATCGGCGTAGCGTCTTCCAGCATGCCGGCGGAGATGAGGGCGTTGTCGAGGATCTGCTCGGCGACGAGCTTGGCCTTGTCCGGGGCCGCGGTGTGGATTTCGAAGAGGCGCTTGATCACGGCGGCGCGGGGGTTGATCTCGAGGTTCGCCTTCTGTGGCAGGTCCGAACCCTCCTTGTTCATCGCCTTCATCATGCGGCGCATCTGCGCGGACATGAACGCGTCGGCGTTGATCGCGAGGGCGGGGGAGTCCACGAGGCGGTCGCTGGCCTTCACCTCGGCCACGCGGTCGCCGAGCGACTCCTTGAGCCAGGCGGTGAGCTTCTTGGTGTCGTCCTCGGAGAGGGCGCCCTCGGGCTTCGGGATGTCGGCGAGCTTCACGTCGGCGTGGTCGGCGGCGATGAGCTTCTTGCCGTCGAACTCGCGGGCGTTGTTCATCACGTATTCGTCGACCGGCTCGTAGCAGAAGAGCACCTCGAGGTTGCGGGCCTTGAAGCCTTCCAGATACGGGCCGCTTTCGATCATGGTGCGGTCCTTGCCGACGAGGTAATAGATCTCCTTCTGCTCGCTGCCCATGCGCGAGACGTAGTCGGTGAGGGAAGTCTGTTTGGTCTTGTCGGTGAGCGACGACTCGAAACGGAGCAGCTTCATGAGCTGTTCCTTGTGGGTGTGGTCGAGCGCGGCGCCCTCCTTCAGGAAGATGCCGAAGTTCGCGTAGAACTTCACATAGCCGTCGGGCCGCTGGGTGGCCTCCTCGTCGAGGAACTTGAGGAAACGCTTGGTGATGACCTTGCCCAGCTTCTCCAGCAGGGCCTTGTCCTGCATGGTCTCGCGCGAGATGTTCAACGGGAGATCCTCGCTGTCTACGACGCCTTTGAGGAAACGCAGCCACTCGGGCAGCAAATCCTTCGGCGCGGCGTCGATCAGGACCTTGCGGCAGTAGAGGGACACGGCGGGCTCGAAACGGGCGAAGCCGAAACGCTCGGTGTTTTCCTGCGGGACGAAGAGCAGGGCGTTGATCGAGAGCGGGGCGTCGGCCGAGAAGTGCAGGCGCAACTGCGGGTCGTCGTAGGCGTGGGCCTGGAACTTGTAGAACTCGGTGTATTCCTCGTCCTTGATCTCGTTCTTCGAGCGCAGCCAGAGGGCCTGGACGGTGTTGACGCGCTTGCCGGCGAGGTTGATCGGGAAGGATACGAAGGCGCTGTAACGCTCGACGATGTCCTTGATGCGGCCCTCGGTGGCGTATTCGGCGCAGTCGTCCTTCAGCTCGATGACGATCTTCGTGCCGCGCGCGACATCGGCAGCCTCCTCGATCTCGTAGCTGCCGGAGCCGTCGCTCGACCAGACGTGACCGGGTTCGTCCGCTTTCCACGAGTGGGAGTAGACCTTGACGGACTTGGCGACCATGAAGGCGGCGTAGAAGCCGACGCCGAACTGGCCGATGAGATTGGTGTTCTTGGCGCCGCCCTCGCCGAGGGCCTGGAGAAATTTCTTCGAGCCGGAGTGGGCGATGGTGCCGAGGTTCTCGATGAGCTCGGCCCGGGTCATGCCGATGCCAAAGTCCTGGATCGTGAGAGTTTTCGCTTGGTCGTCGGTGGTGACGTTGATCTCAAGGGCCTGGTCGCCGAAGATGTCCTTCTCGGTCAGCTGGGTGTGGCGGAGCTTCTCGAGGGCGTCGGAGGCGTTGGAGACCAGCTCGCGGACGAAGATTTCCTTCTCCGTGTAGAGCGAGTGGATGACGATATCGAGGAGCTGCTTGATCTCGGCCTGGAACTCGAACTTCTGCGGCGTGGTGGTGGACATGAGGGAGTGAGAGTGAGGGTGAAAGTGGTTGAGACCCGCCTACGCTCTGGCGAGCTACGGCGAGGCAAGAAACGAAAAGGGCGGTCAACCTAGTTGCCGCCCTGTAAAAATCAAGCGGCTGGACTGTCGAGGGCGGGTTAATTTGAACAAAGATCCTCGCCGACAGTCTTCTGTGGCCGGTTGACCGCTGTCCTCGCCCCTTGCAGCCCGCATTTACAATAGTTCGGCATGCTTCCTTATTGCTCCTGGCCACCGGCAGTTGCTGCGGGGAGACCCAAGTCACGGCCAAAGAGCGGTTAAAATCCGAATTGAAAGAGGTTCATCGATACGTCGCGGCGGTGCCCGATGAAAGCAAGCCGACGGCCCTTGATGAGCCGGTCTTGCAACTTGAGCGGATGGTGGTGACGAAGCCGGCCCTTCGGATCGAGGATCTGCTGGCGCAGGG
>DAORVZ010000404.1:0-2807 GCA_035434005.1 Lacunisphaera sp. | reverse complement strand
CCGCCGTGAATCCACCCTGCTTTTGGGACTTTTTCGTTGAGGTTCGGCGCGGCCGGAGTATTTCGTTCACGGCAACGATGACCAAGCCTCTTGCCTCCTCGACCAGCGATGCGGACTTCTACCTGCCCGCCGACCGCTTCTTCGCCGCCAACCTACCGAACGCGCTGACCTTCGACGACGTCTCGCTCGCCACCCTCCATTCGGAGATCTTGCCCAAGGACACCGATCTGGCCACCTCACTCGCCGAAGGGCTGCGCCTGCAAATACCCATCATCTCGTCCGACATGGACACGGTGACCGAGTCGCGCATGGCCATCGCCATGGCCCTCAACGGCGGCCTCGGCCTCATCCACTACAACCTGCCCGGCAAGGACCAGATCAAGGAGGTCGCCCGCGTGAAGCGCCACATCCACGGCCTCATCCAGGACCCCATCACCGTCGCCCCCGGCGCGCTGGTCAGCGAGGTGCTGGCGATGATTGATCAAAAACGCTTTGATTTCCGCACCTTCCCTGTCGTGGACGACGCTGGCAAACTGGTCGGCCTCCTCTCGGGCAACCTCGTCAAGGATCGCTACAAGTCCCGCAAAGTCGCCGAGGTCATGACGCCCCGCCAGCAGCTCGTCACAGTCACGGAAAAGCAGATGGCCGCCGACCCAATCAAGGCGGCAGACAAGTTTTTCACGGAGAATGTCGGCATCCACAAGGTCCTCGTAGTGGACGACAAGGATCGCCTCCGCGGCCTGGTGACCATCTCCGACATTGAGCGCATCACCAGCGAGGCCAAGTCCCGCCGCAAACCCGCGCGCGACGCCCAGTTCCGCCTCGTCGTCGGCGCCGCCATCTCCCCCGTCCGCAAGCCCGGCGGCGAACTCGACCGCGAGAAGATCATCGCCCACGTCGGCGAGCTCGTGGACGAGGCCGTTGACATCGTCGCCGTCTCCACCGCCCACGGCCACACCTCCGGGGTCGGCGAGGTGGTGAAACTCATCCGCGGCGCCTTCAAGCATCTGCCCATCATCGCCGGCAACGTCACCAGCGGCGCGGGCGTCGAGTTTCTCGCCGCCGCCGGGGCCAACGCCATCAAGATCGGCCAAGGGCCCGGTTCCATCTGCACGACCCGCATGGTGGCGGGCGTGGGCATCCCCCAGCTCACCGCCCTCCACGTCGCCGGCCAGGGGGCCGCAAAAAAAGGCGTCCGCCTCATCGCCGACGGCGGCATCACCAAATCGGGCGACATCGTCAAGGCCCTCACCCTCGCCGACGCCGTCATCCTCGGCGGCCTGCTCGCCGGTTGCCGCGAAGCCCCGGGCGAGATCATGGAAATCTCAGGCAAACTCTACAAACAATACCGCGGCATGGGCAGCCACGCCGCGATGAAGGCCGGCTCCGCCGCCCGTTACGGCCACGACAAGAACGACACCGCCCGCAAGGTCGCCGCCGAGGGCATCGAGGCCCTCAAGGAAGTCTCCGGCTCCGTTGACGATGTGCTCGGCAACCTGATCGGCGGTGTGCAAAGCGGCATGGGTTACCTCGGCGCCAAGGATCTCGGCGAACTCAGCCGGAAGGCCCGTTACGTCCGCGTGACGACCGCCGGGGCCAAGGAAGCCGCCCCGCACGACGTCATCGAGGTCGCCACCCGTCACGGCGGGTAGCGTGGCGGATCGAGGCCGGAAGACAGAGACCAGGTTGCGGCCGATGACACTGGAGCGGTGACTTTGGCGTTGCCGCCCCGCTGGCCACCTCCTGACTCCTGAATCCTGACTTCAGGTTTCTTCCGCCCATGCCTCTCCTCCCCTTTTCCAGCCAGCTCATCGCCGATGTCGGCATCTCCCTCGGCGACGAGGGCAAGGGCCGCCTCATTCCCGAGGTCGCCGACGAGCTGCGAGGCACTGCCGCTGCGGTCACAGTGGTGCTCAAGGTCAACGGCGGCGCCAACTCCGGCCACACCGCCGGCGGCGTGAAACTCAACCTCCTCCCCGCCGGCGTCGTCGTGCGGGACGCCCCGCACCTCTGCATCGGCTGCGGCGTCGTGGCCGCCCCGCGCAAATTCTGGTGGGAGGCCAAGCCGCTCGAACAAAAAGGCCACGCCATCCTCTCGCGCCTCCTCATCGACGAGCGCACGATGGTGTCCGACCTCACGCACCGCCTGCTCGACCTCGCCTGGGAGGACTACCGCACCCACGTCCTCGCCGAGGAGCCGCGCGGCTCGACCGGCCGCGGCATCACGCCGGCCTACGGGGACGAGGTCGGCCAGGCGCAGATCACCTATTCCGATTTCCTCGCCGGCCCGAACTACTTCGCCCGCAAGCTCGCGCAGCGCGCCGACCGCGCGCTGCGCACCATCCAGCACGTCTGCCGCGTCTCGCCGGAGAAATTCGCCAGCTTCTTCGACACGCTGACCGCCGCCGAGACCCGCGCCAACACCGAGGCGATCGAGGCCGGTGTGTTCACCAAGGCGGAGTTCGATTTCACGCAGTTCCGCGGGACCGAGCCGTTCACGCTCAACCTGCCGCGCCTCACCGAGGTTTACTGGGCCGCCGGCACGGCCTTGGCGCAGAACATCGGCGAGGTCCGCGAGCTCATCCTGCGCGAGCTCGCCGCCGGGCGCACCGTCATCGGCGAGTTCGGCCAGGCCTACTGGCTCGACAAGCGCCACGGCTACTCGCCCAACGTCACCGCCTCGCACACCTACACGCCCGAGTTTTTCGAGAGCGCCGGCATCCCGGTGCAGCGCATCCACACCTTCGGCGTCGCCAAGGCCTACGACACCAAGGTCGGCACCCACACCTTCCTCACCCAGATGGACG
>DAORVZ010000403.1:0-2818 GCA_035434005.1 Lacunisphaera sp. | reverse complement strand
CCTACAAATACAACCCTCAGGCCGCCATCATCGGCGGCGTGCGCTCCTCGGTTTTCCGGAAGAGGCTGACAAGGCCCATGATGACCAGCACCGGGATCCAGATCGGCGAGAGGGCGACCGCGAAAGCCACCAACACGGCCAGCAGCGCCGCGACCAAGGAGATGCCGACCACCCCGAGCACGCCCGCGACCAGCAGGCCGACGATCACACCGACGAAGATCACGGGACTGAACTTGATGGCGATGATGAGGATGGCCGCCATCAGGAGGACCTTGAGGAAAGTTTTCATACCGGAAAAACCCCGCAGGCCCGGGAAAGTTGCGGGAAATCGTTTGGATCCATTCAACCGGTGCACGCCAATCACGCTGATTGACGCGAATCCCAGGAGATAGATTGCTTGCCGGCTAAATTCCCCAACCCCGCATTGAACAATGGCTGCTGGGTTTATGTCGTTTTATCATTCGCGTATATTCGCGCTATTCGCGGGCCAACTGCATCGTTCTGGATAATGCCTTGTCCAGAATTCCTTTCACGTGTGCTGTGTGTTCCGTGGTTCCCACAAAACCCATCCCCGTCGTCTGCGCCATCATCGAGCACGAGGGCCGCGTGCTGCTCGCCCGGCGTCCGCTCGACAAGCACCTGCCGCTCAAGTGGGAGTTCGCCGGCGGCAAAGTGGAGCCCGGCGAGGATCCGACCGCCGCCATCATCCGCGAGATCCGCGAGGAACTCGGCTGCGAGATCGTCATCACCCGCGCCCTGCCGCGGTTTGATTACGACTACACCCGCGTCGTCATCGAGATGATCCCGTTCGTCTGCGTGCTGGCCGAAAACTCGCCCGCACCCCACCCGCACGAACACGTGGCGCTGGCCTGGGCCCGGGCCGATGAATTGACCGACTACGACCTCGCTCCGGCCGACCTGCCGGTCGTGGCCAGTTACCGGGCCTCGCTCACTTCTTCGGGGTAAAGAACACCTGCACGCAGAACAACTGGTCGACCCCGAGGATGCTGACCGTCTGCAGCACGCTGCAACCGAGGTAGCGCAGGTCGGTGTGGACGATGTTCACGCGGTGGCCCGGGGAGTTCATCCACGCATCCACCACCTGAACGGCAAACCCCTGATAGGTCGCGAGCCGGAGATCCTCCTGGGTGCCGGGGTTCACGAAGTGCTTTTTCCCGTCCCGCATCACCACGCCGGCGCCAAGCTTCACCTCCACTTCGTAGATCGGCAGGAGCGCGATATTTTCCGCCACCAGGCCGGGATCGAGGCCGACATAGAGCACCCGCTGCATCGGCGTGCCGATCATCGGGAACGAGTTGGTGTGACTTGGCGGCTGGTAAACCTTGCCCACCGCCGCCTCCAGATCCGCCGCCTCGTTAAGCTTCGGCAGGTAGCCAAACGGCTTCAGCCCGAGTTGGGCGCGCACGCGATTCGTCTCGCGGAATATCGCCCGCGCCAGCAGTTCGCGATCGAAGTTCGCCGCCTCCATCCGCGCCTCCAGCACCGCCGGGTTATCCGGCGCCGGGAGTGAAATCGCGGGTGGCGGGACGACGCGGACACACCCCGTGAGCACCCACCCCAGACAGAATATCAGGAAACTCCGCACGCTCCGGAGGAAAGGCCTCTGCACCGGCAACGCCACCTATTTTCGGCGCTTGCGCCGACGTAAAGAAATTCGCGCATTGGCCTGACGGGTAGGGCGCACCGGCCCGGTGCGCCGAGGACGTGATGCCGTCCTCGTGGCGGAGCGGGCCGCTCCGCCCTACCCCGCGCCCAAGGCCACCTCTTTTCTGCAGGGCGTGTCGTTCATACAATCCCCTGCTCCACCCACTGGTGGTCGCCGTTGATCACCTGCTGCGCGAGATCGTAGCCGTGCTGGTCGGCGTTGTTCCCGATGCCGCGGAAGTTCTGGTCGATGCGCAGCATCGCCTGGGCACGGAAATCGTCCACCAGCACCAGCACGCGGTCGGCCGGCTGGCCGTCGTTAATCTGCTTCTGCGCGAAGATGCAGCTCGCCGCGATGGCAAAGAGGTCGGTGCCGATATCGGCGAGGCGGCCGAGCAGCACCTGGCGCTTCTCGAGCTTGGGGCCGAACTTCACCATCTGATGGAAAAGCGTGCGCGCCAGCCGGCGGCTCAGCCCGCCGACGCCGTCCATGTGGTCCGCTAGGCGCGGATGCATGCCCGCCGGCGCGCCGCCGCCGAACGGCAGCCACTGCCGGGGATACCACCAGGCGTAGAACCCGGCGGCGGCGAAAGCGCTCTTGATCCGCTCGCCCCACGGGCGCTCGGAATTCAGGGCGATGCCAGCCACCTTGAGGTGCGGGTCGAGCGCCTCGCGCATGATGAAGAGCCGCATGATTTCGGACGAACCCTCGAAAATCATCGAGACGCGGTTGTCGCGCATCATGCGCTCGACCGGATAGGGTTTCTCACCGCGGGCCTTGAGCGACTCGACGTTCTCGTAGCCGCGGCCGCCCCGCACCTGCATGAGCTCGTCGAGGCACATCCAGGCCTTCTCGGTGCCCCACATCTTGCACATGGAGGCCTCGAGGCGGATGTCGGCCTTCTTGTCGCGGTCCACCAAGCGCGACGTGGTGATGAGCATGGCCTCCATCGCAAAGGCGTGTGCGGCGATCCGGCGGATTTTTTCCGCCACGGCGGCGTGTTGGCCGACCGGCACGCCCCACTGGATGCGCTCCTTGCCCCACTCGCGCGCGATCTGTAGCGAACGCTTGGCGACGCCGATGGACGACGCGGGGATCGAGAGGCGGCCCGAGTTGAGCGTGCTCAGGGCGACCTTCAGGCCGCGACCCTCG
>DAORVZ010000402.1:0-2821 GCA_035434005.1 Lacunisphaera sp. | reverse complement strand
ATCCCAGTCGCTCGCGAGGTGGGCGTCGAACTCGTCGAGGGTGCGGCCGGTCGCGCCGTCCCGCACCTGGGTGCCGACGCCGCCGATGGCGTAGTCCGGCGCGGGGAGGATGCCTTGGTCCACGAAGCGCTGCAGGTCGTCGAGGAGCCGGCCGGTGTTGTAGACGAGCAGCGGTCGCGCGGCCGGATCCAGTGCTTCCCAAGCCGCCTTGAACCGCTGTGTGGACTCGGGGTTGCCGAGGAGCGTGCCGTCGAGGTCGGTGCTGAAGAGGCGGACGGGGGAAGGGCCCATGCTCAGCGGCGGCGGACGGAGAGGACCGGGCAGGGGGCGTGGCGCATGATGGATTCGGCGGTGCTGCCGACGAGTGCGCGGGCCAGCCCGGTGCGGCCCTTGGTGGTGAGCACGATCAGGTCGATGTTGTTGCGGCGGGCGAGGGCGAGGATCTCGTCGGCGGGCTTGCCGAGGAGCACGGCGTTGCCGGTGCGCAGGCGCGGGGGCAGCAGGGCGGCCATGTCACCGAGCCGCTTGATTGCCGCGTGCTTGCGCCGGGGCAGGTCGGCCTGCTCGGACTTGGTCGGCGGCGGGAGGACGTGGACCAGGTGGACGACGGCGGCGAATTTCTCGGCCAGCGGCACCGCGTAGCGCAGGGCCTGGCGGGATTTGCCGGAGAAATCGAGCGGCACGAGGATGTGCTGGATGCGCGGGTAGGAGGACTTGATCCGGCCCATGACGGCGGCGGTTTTCTCGGAGGCGGTGGTTTTCATGCGGGGATGGGTAGAGGGATGAACGACGGGTGCCAAGGCGTGGTCGGTTGCTGGCAGCACGCTTCCCGGCGATCAACCCTTAACCGCCGGCTCAGTCGCCGTCGTTCCATGGTTCGTCCCATTCGTTGTCGGTGAAGGCGAGGGCGGTGGCGCGTTCCTCGATGAGGCTGATGAGCTGCTGGGCGATGCCGGTCCAAGTGAAGAGGCTGCGGGCCTTGTGGGCGCCCATCCGGGCGAGCCGGTGGGCGAGGCGCGGATGCTTGAGCACTTTCACGATGGAGATCCCGAGATCATCCTTGTCCAGCGGATCGGCGTAGAGCGCGTGCCGGCCGAAGGTCACGGCGCGGAACAGCCCGCCGTGCGTGGTGATGACGGTGGGCGTGCCGCAGGCCATGGCCTCGATGGCGGTCATGCCGAAGGGTTCGTAGCGGCTGCTGAGCACGAAGACATCGGCGGCGCGGTAATGGTCGGCCAGGTCCGCGTCGGCGACGAAGCCGGAGAATTTCACGCGTTCCGCGAGGCCGAGCGCGGCCGCCTGGGTCTGGAGCTCGGCGAGGAGTTGCTGCTCCTTGGCGGTGAGCTCGGTGCCGCCGATGGCGAGGTGCAGGCGCGCGTCGGCGTGGCGGGTGGCGACCACCGCGAAGGCATCGAGCAGGAGGTCGTAGCCCTTGTTGCGGGCGAGGCGGCCGAGGGAGAGGAGGACCTTGCCCTCAAAGCCAAGGCGGGTGCGGATGGCCTCGCGCGAGGCGGCGCTGACCGGGAAGAACCGGTGGTCGTCGTAGCCGGGCGGGATCATGTGCACCTGCTCCGCCGGGGCGCCGTAGTCGGCCACGATCATGTCCACCTGCGGCGGCGTGGTGGCGATGACCTCGTCGCAATGCCGGTAAAGGAGCGTCTCCTCGGTGATGCGCCGGGTGAAGTTGTATTTGCGCTCGAAATTCGCGGCGTCCTCCGGGCAGTCCTTCTCCATCAGCTGTTTTTTCCACAGCCCGAGCGAGTGCGGGGTGTGGATGTGGGGCACATCCAGGGCCTCTGCGAGGCGGGTGGTGGCGACGCCGGCGTCCCAATAGTGGCTGTTGAAAAACTGGTAGCGCAGCCCGTGATGCTTGATGAAGCGGAGGGCGTGCTCGGCCCATTCGCCGAGGTGCTCGACGAGATACTCCTTGCCGAGGAAGTTGGGCCCGCCGCAGGGCACGCGGATGACGCGCACCCGCTCGTTGATGAGGTCGAGCTCGGGCTGGTCCTCGAAGCGGCGGGTCCAGATGTCGATCTCGAAGCCGAGTTGTGCGAGTTTCTTGGCGAGCTCAAGGACGTAGACGACCTGGCCGCCGGTGTCGGCGGCGCCCAAGGGGGGCTCGGCGGCGACATAACCATGCGTGGATACCAGGCCGAGGCGCGGCAGGAGGCTGTGAGGATTGAGGGCGGCGGTGATGATAAGGCAGGTGGCCCCCTTCCGGCGTGCTGGCCCGGCATGGGCGCAGGGACGGAGAGGGGGGGAGGTTAATTTTCCGGCCGCGCGAGACCGCAGGGCAACCGCCGCTCCCTGACAATTTGTTCAGGAAACAAATCCGCCGCGGCCGCGCGGCCACACACGCGCGGCTATCCAGTTGGATCGCTTCGTCGCCTCAATCCTCGCAATGACGGTTGGGGTAACTGATCGGGGTAACTCTCAGCAACGCACTGTTCGTCTGAAGGCCCTGAGGGTGCCCGCTCCGGCTCACTCCAGTTTCCGGCGCTTGTCCACTTTCTCCGTCTTGAATTCGTCTTTCGGGAGGACGTTGTCGGTGACGACGACGGCGACGGGGAGCTTGGTCTTCACCCAGAGCTCGGACTCCTTGAAATATTTCGCGCTGGCGCTCTCGAGTGCCTCGCCTACGGATTTCACGGGGAGCAGGCGGCCTTTCTTGGAGGCGTTGAAATCGTAGGCGCCCTTGAAGATGCGGTCGGTGGTGGAGTAGGGGCTGGCGTTCTCGGCGAGCTGCACGACCCAGCCGGTGAGGTCCTTGCGCGGCAGCTTGCCCTCCATGTCGGAGAGCAGGATGACGAACTGCTTCTTC
>DAORVZ010000401.1:0-2832 GCA_035434005.1 Lacunisphaera sp. | reverse complement strand
GTAGCGGACGACCTTCGGGTTGTTGTCCGTGGCGAAATACTCGGTGATGCGGCGGAGCTCGTTGAAGGATAGGTCGCCGGGCTTGCGATCAATGAGCAGCATCAGCGTCGGATCCTCGTGGAAGTGCGCCACGGTCTTCGTGGCGAAGGCAACCGTGCGCACCAGTTCGCCCTGCTCGGGGTCGAAGGTCATCTCGCGCCCGTCCCGGAATGTCCACCCCCCGTGCACGGCGTCGTGGCTTCCCTCCCGGGCCATGAGGCGGGATTGCTCGCGCCGCGCGGGATCCAGCACCGACACGGTGATCCCGTAGGCCGTCCCGGAAAAGCGGCTGTAACGGTTGATGAACCACATGCGATTCTCGCGCTGGTTGTCGAAGGTCACGTCCGAGACCACGCCGAGCGTGCCGCCGGGCATCGCCTTGGCCTCGGCGCGGTATTCAAAGCTCTCCAGCAGGCTGCGCGAAGTCTCCACCGACCACGGCACCACGCGGGCATTGAGCAGGAGCGACACGCCGCACAGCCCCACGCCGGCCAGCCAGAGCGAGCGGGTGGTGGCAAAGATGTTCAACCCGGCGGCGCGCACCGCCGTGAGCTCGTTGTTGCGGTGCAGCTTGCCCAGCACAAAGAGCAGCGACAGCAGCATCGAGAGGGGCAGCACGGTGGTCAGGTAGCTCGGCATCAGCGTCGAGAAATACAGCAGCATGTCCCCCGCCCCCGCCCCCACCTGGATGAGGTCGCGGAAATTGTCGTAGAGCGCCGCCATGAGCAGCAGGCCCATCGTCGCCGCGAGCAGGAGCCCGAGCATTTTCAGCCATTCGCCAAGGAGATAGCGGTCCAGGAGATTCAAGCACCCGCAGTCAAGCAGCGGTCGCGGCCGGTGTGCAACCTATTGTCTGCGGCTCCCGGGCCCGCCATGTGAGGAACATCTCCCGCCACCGCCGCTCTCATAATTCCGGCACTTGCGGGTTGAAAGCCCGGCCCGGCTACTCCTCACTTTCCAGCCTCCCCCATGCCCATCCGCTCCCTGCCCCAGATGCTCCGATCCGTCTTCGGCACCGGCCTGCTCGTCGCCACCCTCGCCGCCCAGGAGCCCATCAGGATCGGCGAGTTCGCCTCGCTCACCGGCAAGGAAGCCACCTTCGGGCAGACCGTGCACAAGGGCACCGTCCTCGCCATCGAGGAGGCCAACGCCGCCGCCGGCGCGCTCGGCCGCCCGCTTGAGCTGCTCACCGAGGACGACCAGTCCAAGCCCGGTGAATCGGCCACGGTGGTCAAGAAGCTCATCTCCCGCGACAAGGTCGTCGCCATCCTCGGAGAACTCACCTCCGGCCGCACCCTGGAGGCCGCACCGATTGCGCAGGCCGCGAGGATCCCCCTGATCTCGCCCGGAGCCACGGCGGTCGAGGTCACGGCCAAGGGCAACTACATCTTCCGCATCTGCTTCATCGATGAGTTCCAGGGCACCGTCATGGCCCAGTTCGCCCTCGACACCCTCAAGGTCCGCCGCGTGGCCATCCTCTCCTCCGTCTCCTCGGCCCAGAGCGTCGGCCTGGCGAAGTTCTTCCGCGAGCGCGTCACCCAAGGTGGCGGCACCGTCGTGCTGGAGCAGAGGTATGGTGACGGCGACAAGGATTTCCGCGCCCAGCTCACCGCCATCAAGGCCGCCGGCGTCGACGCCGTGTTCGTGCCGGGTTATTACACCGAAGCCGCGCTCATCGCGAAGCAGGCCCGCGAGCTCGGCCTAGCCATGCCGCTCCTCGGCATCGACGGCTGGGAGTCATCCCAGCTCATCGCCATTGGCGGAGCGGCCGTCGAGGGCGCCTACCTGTCCACACACTATTCGGCGGAAAACCAGGCCCCCGGCGTGCTGGCCTTCAACGAGCGTTTCCGCGCCCGCTGGGGCGAGGACTCCAACGCCCTCTCCGCCCTCGCCTACGACGCCGCCCTGGTCCTGATCGACGCCCTCAAGCGCGCCGGCACCACCGACGGTCCCGCGCTGCGCGCCGCCCTCGCCGCCACCAGGGATTTCCCCGGCGCCACCGGCCGCATCACCTTCGACGCGCAGCGCAATCCCACCAAGTCCGCCGTCGTGCTCACGGTGAAAAACGGCCGCTTCGTCTTTGTCCAGGATGTCCACCCTTGATCCACCCGCCATTATGAAAACCCCCGCCCTCCTCCTCCTCGCCACGCTCGCGCTCGGCGCGCACGCCGCCGAGCCCATCAAGCTCGGCGAGTATGCCTCGCTCACCGGCAAGGAAGCCGGCTTCGGCCAGACCTCCCACCAGGGCATCGTCCTCGCCATCGAGGAGATCAACGCCGGCGGCGGCGTCCTCGGCCGCCCCCTCGAGCTCGTCGCCGAGGACAACCAGACCAAACCGGGCGAATCCGCCACCGTCGTGAAGAAGCTCATCTCCCGCGACAAGGTGGTCGCCCTCATCGGCGAGGTCTCCTCCGGCCGCTCCCTCGAGGCCGCCCCCATCGCCCAGCAGGCGAAGATCCCGATGGTCGCCCCCGCGGCCACCAACCCGAAGGTCACCCAGACCGGCAACTACATCTTCCGCGTCTGTTTCATTGACCCCTTCCAGGGCACCGTCATGGCGAAGTTCGCCAAGGAGGACCTGAAGGCGAAGAAGGTCGCCATCCTCTCCAGCGTCTCCAACGCCTACAGCCTCGGCCTCGCCAAGTTCTTCAAGGAAACCTTCATCCCCGGCGGCGGCGAGGTCGTCACCGAGAAAAACTTCTCCGAGGGCGACAAGGATTTCCGCGCCCAGCTCACCGCCGTCAAGGCCGCCGGCGTCGACGCCGTGTTCGTCCCCGGCTATTACACCGAGTG
>DAORVZ010000400.1:0-2834 GCA_035434005.1 Lacunisphaera sp. | reverse complement strand
CCCCCAGCGCACCCTCGGGTTCGCCATAGCTCCGCGCCAGCGCCGTCACCCGCAGCGCTTGCTCCGCCGCGTCTGCGCACAGGCGGACCTGTCCCGCAAAATCCGGCAGCCCCAGCGGGCGGTGTGACCAAGCTTCCTCGAGCGGCCGGCCCCACTCATCGAATAGCTCCGCCCCGTCGGCCGGACCGAACACGGCGATGTCCACCGGCAGGGATCGCGCAAATTCCGCCAGCACGCCGACGGCCAGCGGCAGAGGATCCGGAGTGGCCAGCACCACGATGCGCGTGATGCCCGCCAGCGGGGGCAGACCGCGGGCCCTCGCGATGCGGGCCGCCTGGGGCTCGATCCGGCCGCAGCCTTGGAGCACGGCGTCGCACCGCCGCTCCAGCTCGGCCAGCTGTGTCCAGCGCTCGGTCTCCGGCAGGCCGTCGCCGGCCCGGCGCACGACATCGCGCAACCGCAGTCCGTTTTCCCCGAGTGTCGCCTGTAGGCGCTGCAACTGCGCCGCGAGCCGGGCCGCCCACGCAAAATGCCGCGCCGGCGGATCGACGGGGAACACCGCGCGGAATTCCTCCAGCCCTGCGGCGCGCAATACCTCCGCCCAAGCCAGCTGCGTTTCCAGCGATGTCGCCACGGCCGCCATCGGCGCGCCGTCGGCCGGCGCCAGCAGATCCTCGGGCAGCACGACGCGCGGTGCCAGCACGGCCGAGTTGCGGGTGGCCGCATGCTCCGCCAGCGCCTCACGCAGGCGGCGGCCCGATTGCCGCGTCGGCACGAGCACCAGCACGGTGCTAAGATCCAGCGGCCCGGGATCCGTCCAGTCCCGCGCCAGCCACGCGGCCGCCTGCGCGGGCAACGGCCGGTCCCAGGGCAGAAAATGACGGTGGACGTTGGCGGGCGGGGGCACGGCCGTCCATGAACGTGGAATGGCCGCGCGAATTCAACCCCGCAGAACGGTTGCCCGCACTCCACCGGAAACCGATTTTCGCCCAATCAACAAAAAGCCCCGCGGCGGTGAGGCTCGCGGGGCAAAAAATTCCCGGTTTCGGTCCGCTTACTTCTTCGCGGGGAAGATATACTTGGCGACCTGCGCCTTGTGGTTCGAGGCCGAGTTGCGGTGAATGACGTGGCTCTTGACGGCCTTGTCGAGGGCGGAGCTGAAGGCGATGGCGGCGGCGCGGGACTTCTCGGCGTCGTTAGCCTTGGCGGCGGCGGCAACGGCCTTGGCGAGGGATTTCAGGCGGGTCTTGATGGCCTGATTGCGGGCGGCGTTGCGGAGCGACTTGCGGGCGGCTTTGATAGCGGACTTGGTATTGGCCATGGTGATTGGAAAATTTGGAAGGGCGAAAGACCCAAAATCCCCGGGGTGAGTCAAGGCCCAATTGGTTCGGCCGGCCCGGCGGGCCCGACCTGTAAAAATGGAGCGGGGCGCGCCGTAGTAGGCAGCGCGCCCCGCGTATGGTCTAGTTCCGAAGCCGGTAAGCCGGATTCTGTTGGGCGCCGCGAACGGCACCGTGATCTTCATTTCTCTAGGCACACCCGAAAGCGCACCTCTCCAGGCTGCCGGCTTGCGCCGGCGTCTGGAGTGCGACTAACCCGGGACTGTCCGACGGGCCGCCGAGTCCCCTATTTAGTCTTGCACCGGATTGGGTTTTTCATGCCGCCGTCGTTGCCTTCGGCGCGGTGGGCTCTTACCCCACCTTTTCACCCTTACCTCGCGGTTGCCCGCGGGGCGGTATTTTCTCTGTGACACTGTCCGTCAGGCCGCCTTGAAGCGGCCCGCCCCCGCTTTCGTGGGGAATCCCGCCCTGTGGTGTCCGGACTTTCCTCTCCTGGTTCAAAGAACGCGGAGCGAAGATCTGGCTCCGAAACTAGGACGCCCAATAGACCACCCGGCCGCACTGGTCGCAAGTGGCAATTTCCGCGCCGGTCTTGGCCGCCGAGACGATGTGAGTCGGCACCTTCAGGTGGCAACCGCCGCAGAGGCCGCCGTTTACGGTCACGCAGACGGGGTGCCCGGGCTTGAGGGCCACGCGATCGTAAATCTTCAATTGCGGTGCAGGCACCTCCGGACGGGCTGCGGCCACCGCCGCCAAGGCCGCCTGGTGCCCGGCTTGCAGCTGGACCTCGCGCTCGCGCAGGACGCGGATCTTCCCCTCGTGGCCGGAAATGTTCTGCTTCAACTCGGCCTCGGCGGCAGCGAAGCGTTTCTTCGCCTCGTCGATCAAATACATCACCTTCAGCTCCTCTTCCTCGAAGCCGCCGATGATAGCCTCGGTATTTTCGATCTCATGCGTGAGCGCTTTGTATTCGTCGTTCTTGCGCACCTCGAGTTGCTGCGTGCGGTATTTGCCCGCCTTGTCCTCGGCGCTCTTGATCTCCACCTCGAGCAGCTTCTTCTTCGATTCTAGGGCGTGCCACTCGGCCTTCGCGGCCTCGATGGCTGCCTTTTCCGCTGCGATCCGGGCCTCGACCGCCGCGATTTCGCGGGGCGCCGCCTGCAACTGCTGCTCCAGCGCGAGGCGCTTCGAGTCGGATTCCTGGAGCGCGAGCAGCTTGGACAAATCGAGAGCAGCCATGGCGCGACATTGCGGGGCCGGTCGCCCTGCGGTCAAATGAAACTTTCCACCGCGGAAGCGGTCAGTTTTCAGTTCCGATTTTCAACAAAAATTCCGGCCCAAAATCAGGTTCAATGTAGCCTTATTTTTTGAACGAAAAGCGGTCATTTTTAATCGTTGTCTGTCAATAGTTTGAGCGTGTGTTTTTTACGCTAAAAATAACTCGGAAAATCGCGAGAAAACCCTTGTCGGAGCGAACGTTTTGCATGACCTTTT
>DAORVZ010000399.1:0-2844 GCA_035434005.1 Lacunisphaera sp. | reverse complement strand
CGCGGGTTTCTCCGCGCACCAGTTCTGTCTCCCTTGTGGCGAAGTCGGCCAGCGGGGGCACCGGCTGGCGCAGCGCGGCCGGGGTGGTGAGGACGAGAAGCGTTTCTTGTAGGAGGGGTGTGGGCGCCCTGCTTGCAACTGAACGCAGACCGCGCAGTTTGCTCAGCACCGCGAGTCGGTCGCTGGCTGCGTGGAAGGCCTCGCGAAGCTCGCCGGTCTGCGCTTCCGGGAAGGTCAAGATTTCCGGTTTGGCGGGGACTGGGCTGGCCGCGTGGAACAGCGCGATATCTTCGGCCAGCACGGCGGATTTTTGGGACTCCTCGTGGATAAGGAGCCAGACCGGGGCCGGGTTGAGCCGAAGCAGTTCCGCCAAGGCATAAGCCTGGGCTGCCGGGCAAATGCCGGTGAGTTTTGTGCGCGAAGCGGGATTGACGGATGGCAAAACTATCGTGGAAACGCGGAAGGGCGGAAAAAAGACCAGTTTCCCCGGCAGCGCAATTCCGCGATTCGGTTATTCCGTGTTTCCGCGATTTTCCGTCCGTAGAGTCGTCAGCGCGGCGCGGGCGGCCATCTCCTCGGCAGCCTTCTTGGACGAGCCGCGCCCGGTGCCGAGTGGCCGGTCGTGCAGAAATACGGCGACCTCGAACTCATTGGCGTGGCGTGGGCCGGTTGTGGTCAGCACTTCGTAGCGCAGGGCGGTGTTTCCGTGGCTGGGTTGAATGAGCTCCTGCAGCCGCCCCTTGGGATTCTCGGCGTCCTCCGAGGTGGCCAGGCGGTTGGCGAGCGGCCCATACCAGGCGAGCACGCGCTCGCGAGCCGTCGCGAGATCGCTGTCGAGATAGAGCGCGCCGACCACGGCTTCAAAGCCGTCCTCTAGTATGGAGGCCCGCGCGCGGCCCCCCATGTCGCCCTCGCTTTGGCTGAGGTGCAGGGCTTCATCAATGCCGAGATCGCGCGCCATCTGCGTCAAAAAGCCGCCTTTGGACAGCACCGCCCGGCGGCGACTGAGCACGCCTTCCCGCTCGGTGGAGAACTCGCGATACAAGGCTTCGGTAAGGATGAACTGGAGCACGGTGTCGCCGAGGAACTCCAGCCGCTGATTGTGCGGGGCGGCGTCGGGGTGATCCTGGAGGTAGGATGGGTGGGTCAAGGCCTCCGTCAACAGGGCGGCGGAGCGGAACCTGTAGCCAAGGCGCTGCTGGAGGGCGTCGAGTTTCGGGGACATGCGTTCAGGAGCTGGCACTCGTGTAGCGGCGCAAGCCGCGCTGAAAGAGGAGGACGGCGAGACTGAACCAGATCGCAGTGACGCCCAAAACCCAGCCGACGAGTTGGAGATCGAATCCGCGGAGCAGGGTGCTGGCGGGAGCGTTGCTGACGAGGACCACCGGCAGAATCCAGACGAAGGCGATGTTCGCCACGCCGCGAAAGGCCTCCCGCGGCAGCCGGGAAAATTCGCTGAGGGTGAAATAACTGCCCTCGATGCCCTGGGCGCTGGTAATCCAGAAGGCCGGCGCGATGCACAACACAAGCATGCTGTAATGAATGATCACACCGCAGCCCACCAGGAGCACGTAGAGCACGTGGTCAGCGGCGCCGGGGTGCAGGCCCAACTGCCGGGCGGAATAGACGACCACCCCGGCGGCGATGACCGAGTTGATCAGACTGTCGGGGTCAATTTTTCGGGTCGTGGCCATGAACATGACGTTGCCCGGTTGCGCCAGGAAGAAGTCGAAGTTGCCGGTGCGGATGTTGCGCCCCATTTCAAAAATGCTGCTCCAGAAAAAACCCATCAGGAAGCGCTGAATCAGCATCGACGTGCCGACGAGCAGCATCATTTCGTATTTGGTCCAGCCGGCGACGGTGTCCGTGTGCTGGTAGATGACGGAGATCATCAGCAAATTGACCGTCATCCAGAACAGCTCGACCAGGGCCCAGATGAAGAAATCGCCGCGAAACATCAGCGTCCGAACGACCGAATAGCGCGCCGAGGTGAGCCAGATGCGGGCGTAGTGGGCCAGATTCATTTTCGATTTTGGATTCCCGATTTTCGATTGGCCGGCAAATGAAGGCTTAACGCGGATACCTGTGGCCTGTCATCCTGAGCTCCGCGAAGGATCCAGCAGAATATTCGCACCCGGTAAGAAGAGCCAATACTTCGCTGGATTCTTCACTGCGTTCAGAATGACAAACGGAGAGCTTCATGGGTTATTGCGGGTTTCGAGAATCCTAAATCGAGAATCCAAAGATCGAAAATCTGTTCAGCCGCCGACGGCGGTGTGAAGGCGAAGACCGCGCCGCCAGAGCAACTGGCCGAAGGCGAGGATAATGATTACCCAACACGCCTGCAGACCGAGGCCGCTGAGGGCGGCGGCGGGGTCGTTGAGCCGGCCGGTGAAAATCGCGACCGGAAAATACATCTGGTAATAATAGGGCAGGTATTGCGACAGGCGGAAGAGCCAGTCGGGCATCAGGTCGAGCGGGAAGATTTGCCCGCCCAGCACTGATTCCAGGGCCATGGAAAGGATCACGAGGCCCTGGATTTCCAAGAGCCAGAAGCTCATCAGGCCGAAGCAATAGGCGATGCCGAACTGGATGAGCGCCGACATGAACAAAGCGGGCAGGCCGATCGCGAGCCGCCAGGTGTCGGTGGGTAGCACCAGGTATTCCCGGAGCAAAGGATAGGTGACTATCACGGGCAGCAGTATGAGCAGGCCGGTGACGAGCCGGGCCGAGAGATAGATGCTGAAACGGTAGGCGAAGTAGTTGATCGGCTTGAGCAGGAATTGGTTGATGAGGCCGTTGCGGATCTCCTCGCTGATCTGATAATCCTCATTGAAGGCGCCG
>DAORVZ010000398.1:0-2847 GCA_035434005.1 Lacunisphaera sp. | reverse complement strand
AGCCTACCACCTCTCCCCTCCATCGCCTAGGAGGTCCCCGGTCGGACGCTTACAGAACGACGTGTTGTCGAGCAAACAGAGAAATTGGCGGGGTCCGCGCAAAAACTTGCTGCCGCACAAGCCGAAGCCGCCAAAGCGCGCGAACTTGCTGAAAAGTTAAAGGAACAGACCAGCCCACGACAGCTTTCGGTCGCACAGATCACAGCAATCAAAACTGCCGTTGAAGGTGTGCCTTCTGGCACGCGAATCGACTTAGGATTTCGCGGTGATGACCCTGAGGGTTTCGACTTTTCGATGCAGATAGTTGAGCTGCTTACGCAGGCCCATTTTGACGTTCACTGGAATTCAATGATGTTGGTCACGATTCCAAAGGGAATTCATCTGAACACCGGATATAGCAACGGTGCCCTGGTTAACGTTATACGAAAAGCATTGGATGCCGCACAGTTACGCTATACCTATGGCACGGTCTCTGGTCGGCAAAACGAGCCGCCTATGACTGATATATTGATTCTGATTGGAAGTAAGCTCTAAGGGTGCCGCAAAGGGAGGAGCCAGACGGGGTCAGAGCCAGACGGGGTCAGGCTGCGAATATTGATATGAAGATGTTTTACTCCTCCTGACATAGGGCTGTCAGCGGGTGGTGTTAAGCTGCGGCATGATCGTCCTTGTGCTGATTCTGTCCGCGCTGTGTCTGCTGGTGTCGACCGACGCCGGCCAGGCATCCGAATGACCGTTACCCCTTCACGCCCTTTACGCGGTCGGTAATTACTGGAATTGATGCGGTCACAAATTGTGACCTTGAATTTGTGACCCGCTTATTTCCAAACACATACATTCTTAAGGTCACAATTTGGGACCTCAAACCAAGATCGAATCAGACCGGGCATCAAGCACTTCAACCGGTGGACTGACTGCTGGACTTACACTTGTCTTATCTGGCCGGCCGCTTGACTTATCACTGGACTTACACTTGTCTTACCGGCCATGGCCTTCGCTCCCCAGTTCACTGTTTCCGCCCGGCTGCTCCGGGAGCTGGAGGCCGTGGCCGACCTCAAGGCGAAGATCGCCAGCGCTACCGTGCAGGTCGCCTGGACACCCCAGCTCGCCAAGGACAGCCGCCAGCGCGGAGCCCACGCCTCCACCGCCATCGAGGGCAATCCCCTCACGCTGGAGGAGGTCCGCGCCTTGGAAGGCGGCACGCCGCTCCCCGTCCACACCACCCGCTTGCAGCGCGAAGTGCTTAATTACTTCGCCGGGCTGCGCTGGGTCGAGAAGCGCGCCCGCCAGAAGAAGCCTGTCTCCCACGAGGACATCTTCCGCCTGCACGCATTGCTCGCAGACGGAGTCATGGACCAGGGCGAGGCCGGCCGCTACCGGACCATCATGGTGCGCGTAGGCAAGCACCTGCCGCCGTCACCCGATCTCGTGTCCGGCCTGATGCACGAGCTACTCGAGTGGTGGAACGGGGCCAGCGGCGAATGGTCGCCGGTGCTGACTTCCGCCATCCTGCACTACCAGTTCGAGGAAATCCACCCGTTCGCCGACGGCAACGGCCGCGCCGGCCGCATGCTGGCGCTGTGGGAGCTCTACCGGCGCGGCTTCGACACCGACCACATCTTCTCCATCGACGAATTCTTCTGGGAGGACCGCTCGCGTTATTACGCCAGCCTCGCCGCCGTGTCCAAAGACGGCGGTGATCTCACTGCCTGGCTCGAATACACCACCGAGGGACTGCGGTCGACCCTCGAGCGCGTGTGGCTGCGCATCCAGCAATTCGCCGCGAAGTCCGGCCCGAAGAAAACCGTGCTGCGCCCCAGCCAGGAGCGCTTGCTGCACCTGTTGCGAGACAAGCCGGACGGCCTGACCCCCGCGGAAATCTGGGCGGCACTCAACGTCACCAAGCAGGGCGCCGCCCATATTCTCGCCCCCTTGCTCAAGGCGAAGCTCGTCAAGCGCACCGGCACCCGCAAATCCGGCCGCTATCTCCTCGCCTGACGGGCGAACACCCCTGCAGGAACTTCCGCCGCGAGCCAGTGGTTGACGCGAACAACCGGCACACCGGGCCGCACCGTTGACGGCGTCCGCCCCGCCGCCGAGCCTCGCACTATGACCCCGATCGGATTCCTCGGCCTCGGCACCATGGGCGAGGTGATGGCGCTGCGCCTCCTGCGCGCCGGCCACTCCCTCCACGTCTGGAACCGCACCGTCGCCAAGGCCGCGCCTCTCGCGGACGCAGGCGCCCGTGTCGCCACCCATCCCGCCGAGGTGGTCGCGGCGTGCCGCGTTGTCTTCGTGATGCTCGCCGATGGCACCGCGACCGACGCCGTGCTGGGCCGCGGCACGCCGGCCTTCGCCGCCGTGCGCGGACGTCTGTTCGTCAACTGCGCCACCGTCTCACCGGGCTATTCCTCCGGGCTCGAGCAGGATCTCCGCGCCGCCGGCGCCCGCTTCGTCGAGGCGCCCGTCTCCGGCAGCCGCAAGCCGGCCGAGGCCGGCACCCTCATCGCCATGCTCGCCGGCGAGCCCGCGGCCGTGGCCGAGGTGGCGCCGCTCTTCGCCCCGCTGGCGAAGCAGGCCGTCGACTGCGGCCCCGTGCCCAACGGCACCCTCACCAAGCTCGCCACCAACATCCTCCTCGTGAACAGCGTCGCCGCCCTGGCCGAGATGATGCGCTTCGCCGACGCCCACGGCCTGGATCGCGCCAAGGTCGCCGAGGTCGTCTCCCACGGCCAGCTCGGCAGCGACAACGTCCGCATCCGGTCGGCCAAGCTCGCGCAACGCGACTTCACCGCCCACTCCGCGATCCGCAACGTATTCGACAGCCTCGGCCGCACCGGCGAGGCC
>DAORVZ010000397.1:0-2858 GCA_035434005.1 Lacunisphaera sp. | reverse complement strand
TACCTGCGGACCTGGTCGGCGGTAGCCCGTTTCAGCAAGGACCGGGGCTTCGATCCGGTGCTGGAGCTGGAAGCCGAACTGAAGCCGCTCTGGGATGACCGGTCGCGCAAGGTGAGCTGGCCCCTGTCCGGTCGCGTGGGTTTGCTGTGAAGGCAGGGGGGGGAGGCAATGGCCGAGGCGGTTTGGCGAAACAGGTCGAATTTCCGTTCAAATATTGGGCACTGAAGGCCGAAATATACCGAGGATTTTCGCTCGCCCTCGGCGCGGTCATTCACACGCTCCGGGCCTAGTGAAACTCCGCATTCCCTCCGACCGCATCAATTGGACCAACAGTTCGTTCCTCATCGGGACGACCATCGTGACGCTGACCGGCGTGCCGTATTATCTGTGGCATTACGGCGTGGATGCCTTTCAGGTGGCTATGTTCTTCCTGTTCTTCATCGCTACCGGCCTGAGCATCACCCTCGGCTACCATCGGCTTTTTTCACACATGGCCTTCCAGGCCAGTTGGCCAGTCCGACTGGTGACGCTGATCTTCGGGGCCGCCGCCTTTGAGAACTGCGCGCTCGCCTGGGTCTCCGACCACCGCAGGCACCACAAGCATGTGGATCACGACGAGGATCCCTACGACATCTCCAAGGGATTTTTCCACGCCCACATCGGCTGGATCCTCTTCAAGGTCAACCCGGAGCCGCCGTGGGACAACGTGGCCGACCTGCGCAAGGATCCGCTGGTGATGTGGCAGGACCGCTTCTACGTGCCGATTGCGGTGGTCACCAGTTTCGTGGTGCCCGCCCTGCTCGGCTATTGGCAGGGCGGTGCGATTGGCGCGCTCGGTGGCTTCCTGCTCGCCGGCGTGGCTCGCGTGGTCGCGGTCCAGCACATGACTTTTTTCATCAATTCGCTCTGCCACACGGTCGGCAACCAGCCCTATTCCAACAAGTGCAGCGCGCGGGACAGCTGGTTCATGGCGATCTTCACCTTCGGCGAGGGCTACCATAACTATCACCATGAATTTCAACACGACTACCGCAATGGCGTGAAGTGGTGGCAATGGGACCCGACCAAGTGGACGATCTGGACCTTGGAGAAGATTCGCCTCGTGCGCGGCCTGCGCCGGGTGCCGGAGGACAAGATTTTGCTCGCGCAACTCGCCGATGCCCGCCGCCGTCTCGGCGAACACATCGCCTGCCCGAAGGTCAGCGCCAACGCCCGTCTCCATTCGTTGCTGCAGGCCAAGGATGCCAAGCTCCACGAAATCGGCGAACGCTGGGCCGCCCTCAAGGTGCAATATGCCGGGAAGGCCGTGGCCATGAAGACGGAGTATGCCGAGAAGCGCGCCGAATATGCGGAACGCGCCGCCCACCAGATCGAGGAACTGAAGGAAGCCTTGTCAGAGATGCGCCGTGAGCTGCAGGCCGCGCTCCAGTTGCTCGATCACGCCGCTGCCGCCGCGTGAGCTCTGGCGATTGCTGATTCACCGGGCGGAGCCATTGGCTCCGCCTTTTTTTGCGAGAATTTGTTCCTGCCGGCAGTCCGAAGCCGGTGGCTGCCTACAGGAGCGGCGCGAGCAGGCGGGCAACCTCTTCACCAATCTTCGGTATGAGGCGGCGCTCGAGATGGGGTTCAGGCATGGGCTTTGACTGCGCGAATATCTCCTGCATCCAGCCACCAATCGCCTTGGCCTCGGCGGGCGAGTAGGTGACCGCACCGACCTCAAAATTGAGAAAGAGGCTCCGCGGATCCAAATTGGCCGATCCGAAGAGCCCCGTCCGCCCGTCCACAAGCAGCATCTTGGCGTGGATCATGCCCGGACCGTAGAGCAATACCTTGGCGCCGGCGGCACGCAGGCCGCGCAGATAGTGGCGGCGGGCGAGATCGGTGATCGGGTGGTTCGAGTTGGCGGGCACGACCAGGCGCACGTCAATTCCTGCGCGCGCCTGCACCACCAACGAGCGGAACAACACCTCGTCGGGAATGAAATAGGGTGTGACCATCCACACGCACTTCTCAGCCTGTTGCACGAGTGACAGGATGCCCTCATAGAGGGCGTCGCCGGCCACATCCGGTCCGCTGGCCACGATCTGCACCTCGCTGTCACCCACCGCCGCGGGGGCCTCCGCCGGTAATTCTTTTTGCAATTCGGTCAGACTTTGCCCGCTGGCAAAGGCCCAGTCGGCCAGGAATATTTCGTCCAGCAGCCGCACGGCCGGACCCTCGACGATGCCGCCAAAATCGCGCCAACGGCGCTTGAGGGGTGTCGGGCCCATATATTCAGCGGCGAGGTTGCGGCCGCCGAGGGCGGCGACACGGTGGTCAAAAATGGCGATCTTGCGGTGATTGCGAAGATTCGCCGAGTGCGGCGTCTGGAGCGGCATCACCGGCATAAACTTCACGACTTCGCCGCCGGCCTCACGGATAGGGTCGCAAAAGCCGCCGCTGCTCAGGAAACAGCCGAGGCCGTCGAGCAACAGGCGGACTTTAACGCCTTCCCGGGCCCGCTGGGCGAGGAGCCGGACGATACGCTTCGCCACGGCGTCGCGGCCGAGGATGAAGGTCATCAGGTGGATGCTGTGTTGCGCCTGGCGGATGCCGTGCTCGAGGCGCTCGAACGCCTCCTCGCCTGAAGTCAGAAAGGTCACGCGGTTGCCTCGCACCGGGGGGCAGGCGCCGTTGCGCGTGAATACCCGGGCGGCGAGTGTCTGCTCCAGCGTGGCGAATGGGGCGATGGTGGCCGTGGGGCAAAAAGGGGCCTTTTTGGCGGCGAGTCGCCGCAGTTTGCGCCCGCCAAACATCAGGTAGATCGGCACGCCGAGGTAGGGCACACCGCGCAACTCGCCCCAACTGGTGAGCGAGGC
>DAORVZ010000396.1:0-2864 GCA_035434005.1 Lacunisphaera sp. | reverse complement strand
CGACCGGCCACGTTTCACCCAACCCGAGATCCAGCGCAGCAACCTGGCGGACGTCATCCTGCGCATGAAAGCCTTCGGTCTCGGCGACATCGAGGAGTTCCCCTTCCTGAACGCGCCGCCGACCAAGGGCATTCGCGCGGGCTACGCGCTGCTGCATGAACTTGGCGCCATCGATGACGCCGGAGTGCTGACGGACCTCGGCCGCGAGCTGGCGCACCTGCCGGTGGACCCGACCGTCGGCCGGATGATATTGCAGGCACGGAACGAGAAGGCGCTGCGCGAAGTGCTGATCATCGCGGCGGCACTCAGCATCCAGGATCCGCGGGAGCGGCCGATGGACCAGAAGGAGAAGGCCGACACGGCGCACCGGCGCTTCACGCATCCCGACTCCGATTTTCTCACGCTGCTCGCGATCTGGGAGATCTACCACGACGAGTTCGAGAAGATGACGCTCGGCAAGCTGCGGAAGTTCTGCACGGCGCATTTCCTTTCATTCATGCGGATGAGAGAGTGGCGTGACGTGTATGCCCAGCTCGAGGACAGCCTGCGCGAGCGCGCCGGCTTTGCGTGGACCTCCGTCTATGACGGCGTGAAGGCGGGGCAGGAGGTGAAGTTCGCTCCCGGCACGCCCGCCTACTGGGCCGTGCACCGCTCCATCCTGGCCGGCCTGCTCGGCAACATCGCGACCCGGACGGACGAGGGCGACTACCACGCCGCGCACGACCGGCGCGTGGATGTATTTCCGGGGTCGGCGCTGTTTGAGCGGATGGAACGGAAACAAAGTCCGTCCGCGAGCCGGGTTCCATCGGGGAAAGCACCGGCCAAGCCCAAGATCGCAAAATGGCTCATGGCGGCGGAGATCATGGAAACGAGCCGGCTTTACGCCCGGACCTGCGCGCGGATCGACCCGCAGTGGGTGCTCGATCTCGGCGAGCACCTGCTGCGCGTGGCACACAGCGAGCCGTTCTGGAACGCCGAGGCCGGCCGTGTTCTGGTGAAGGAGCGCCGCCGGCTCTACAACCTGGAGCTCGAGACCCGTTCGGCCAGCTACGGGAAGATCAACCCGGCGCACGCCACCGAGATCTTCATCCGCGAGGGACTGGTCGGCGACACCGTCACGTGGCCGTTTGATTTCCTGAAGCACAACCGCCGGATCCGCGAGGAGGCCGAGACGCGGCTCACCCGCACGCGCAGCTCTGGCTACATGAATCTGGACGAGGCGGTCTACCGCTTCTACGCCGCGCAGATCACCAACGTGTCAGCGGTCGGCGAGCTGGTGGACTTCGTGCGCCACCAGCAGACGACGAAGCCGAAGTTCCTCTGCATGTCCGAAGACAGCCTCCGCGCGACCGAGGAAGCTGCGCACGATGCGGAGGCCTTCCCGGAGGCGCTGCCGGTGGACAACCGCGTGCTGCCGCTCGCCTACGCCTACCAGCCCGGCAAGGAGGCGGATGGTGTCACTGTGCGCGTGGGTCTCGTCGAGGCCGAGGCGCTGACCCCAGCCACCCTCGACTGGGCCGTGCCTGGGCATCTGCCCGAAAAAGTGGAACTGATGCTCAAGGCCCTGCCGAAGGAGCAGAGGCGCAACCTGATTCCCCTGACCGAGACGGCGCAGAAGCTGGTGCGCGACCTCGCGCTGATCAGCGCGCGCCCGAAACAGCCGACGCTCGCGGAGGCGCTGGCGGAATTGCTGTCGCCCCGGCTCGGCGTGCGCATCGATCCGGCGCTGTGGGACGCAAAGATATTTCCCGACCACCTGCGTGTGCGCGTCGAGGTGGTGGACAACCGGGATCAGGTGATCGGCGCCAGTCGCGATCTCGCGGAGATCCAAGCGCAGCTGCACAGCCGTTCCCGCGACGTGAGCAAGCAGGCGGCGACGGTGGACAACGGCGCGTGGCGCGCGGCCCGGGCCAAGTGGGAAGGGGAGCCGGTGATGGAGTGGAAGTTCGGGGACCTGCCGGAAAAAATTCTGGTCAGCGAGCACCATGGCGTGCCGGTGCACGCCTTTCCCGGGTTGAAGGCGATGCCTGCCGGCGTGGCCGTGCGGCTGTTCGCCACGCCCGAGGAAGCCGCGGCGGCGACCCGCGCCGGCCTGGTGAAACTGTTCGAGGCGCAACTGCGTCATGACCTTGGCTGGTTGGAGAAGGACCTCAAGGCCCTGCGGATGCTCGGGACGCTGGCGGTGACGCTCACGACGCCCGACGCGCTGCAGGCGGACGCGTTGGAGTCCATCCGGCGCTGGGTGTGCGGTCGCACGGTGGCGCCTTGGCACGCGGCGGTCTTTGCGCAGCAACTCGCCGCCGCGAAGCAGGACCTGCGCGGGTTGGTGCCGCGGCTCGGCGACTGGCTGAAGGAGATTTTCACGCTGCGGCTGGCGCTGCAGACCGCGAAGCAGGCCTATCCCGGCATGGCCGAGGACCTCGAGGCCCTGCTGCCGCCGGATTTTCTGCGAACCACGCCGTTCGAGCGCGTGCCGCACCTGCCGCGCTACCTGAAAGGCCTGCAGGCGCGAACCGAGCGGGCCCGGCGCGACCAGGCGAAGGACGCCGCGCGGGCGGCGGAGCTGGCACCGTTCGTCGCGGCGGTGAAGAAACTTGGTGGGCGGGCCGGCGACTTCCGCTGGCTGGTCGAGGAATTCCGGGTGAGTCTGTTCGCGCAGGAGCTGGGCACGGCGGAGCCGGTGTCAGCCGTGCGGCTTGAGCGGATGCTGCGGGAGCTCGCTCCCGGCAGCACCAAGGAACCGCCCGCGCCCGCCGCCAAGGTGGCGCCCGCCACGGCGGCGAAGAAGGGCGCGCCGCTCAAGAGCCTCGGCTCGCTCGACCAGTTGTTTCGCAAATAATGCGCGCAAATTGGCGTTGTCGTGT
>DAORVZ010000395.1:0-2874 GCA_035434005.1 Lacunisphaera sp. | reverse complement strand
CCCGGATCATCGGCGGCCTCGGCATCGGCGCCTCGTCCATGATCTGCCCGGTCTACATCGCGGAGATTTCTCCGGAAAAATGGCGCGGCCGGCTCGGGTCGTTGTTCCAACTCGGCATTGTTACCGGGATTTTCCTGACGCTGTTCGTCAACCGGGTCATCCAAGGTCTGGGCGATGAGGCCTGGAACACCGCCTACGGCTGGCGCTGGATGCTCGGCATGGAGGTCGTGCCGGCCCTCGCCTTCATCGGCCTGCTGTTCACCGTGCCCGAGAGCCCGCGCTGGCTCGCCCGGCGCGGTCGCACCGACGAGGCCCGGGCCATCCTCACCCAGGTGGATGGACCGGCGCACGCCGAGCAGGAGCTGACCGCCATCCACGCCACGGCGATCCAGACCGAGCCGCCCTTTTCCGCGCTGTTCGCCGGAAATTACCGCCGGCCCCTGGTGCTGGCGGTGTCGCTCGCGCTGTTCCAGCAATTCTGCGGCATCAACGCCATCATGTATTACTCGACGAAAATCTTCGAGTCCGCCGGCGCGGTGAAGAATGTCGCCTTTGCCTCCTCCGTCTGGGTCGGGCTGATCAATTTCGTCTTCACGCTGGTGGCCATCGCCTTCGTGGATCGCCTCGGACGCCGGCCGCTGCTGCTCATCGGCACCGCCGTGCAGGCCGTGGCGCTGCTGCTGGTGGGCTGGCTTTTTCACACCGGCCAGCACGGTCCGTTGCTGCTCGGAGCCGTCGTGCTCTTCATCGCCGCCTTCGCGATGGCCATGGGACCGATCACCTGGCTCTTTTGCTCGGAAATCTTCCCCAACCAGATCCGCGGCCGAGCGATGTCCGTGGCGGCGTTCGCCATCTGGGTGGCCTGCTACATCGTCGCCCAGACCTTTCCCATGATGAATGACAGCGCAGCGATCGGGCCCGCCGTCACTTTCTGGATCTATGCCGCGGTCAGCCTCGCCTCCTTCTTTTTTGTCCTGGTGATGATCCCTGAAACCAGGGGCCGAACGCTGGAGGAGATCGGCCAGATGTGGCAGCCTGCCCCGGCCGCCCCCAAAGGGCGGGAGCCATGACCATCCTGGCCTGCGACCTCGGGGGCACGCGCCTGAAAATCGGCGTGGTGCGCGACGGGAAGGTGCTCGCCCAGGCGGTCGAACCAGCCCACTCGCAGCTGGGCCTCGCGCCGCAACTGCCGGTGCTCAGGGACGCTTGGCTGCGCCTGCTCGGCGGGCTGAAACTGACGCCCGCCGATTGCGCCGGCGTCACCGTGGCCTTTCCCAGCCTCGTGGACAATGCCACCGGCCGCATCCTCGCCGAATACGGCAAGTTCGCCGATGCGATGTGCCTCGACCTGCGCGCCTGGGCGCGCGCCGAACTCGGTCTGCCGCTGGCCATCGAGAACGATGCCCGCATGGCGCTGATCGGGGAATGGCGCGCCGGCGCCGGCCAGGGCTGCGACAATCTCGTCATGATGACGCTCGGCACCGGGCTCGGCACCTGCGCCCTCGTGGAGGGCCGGGTGCTGCGCGGCAAACATGGCCAGGCCGGCGTGCTGGGCGGCCACCTGACGGTCCGCCACGGCGGGCGCCGGTGCAGTTGCGGCAATCTCGGTTGCGCGGAGGCGGAGGCCTCGACGGCCCATCTGCGGCAACTGGCGGAAACCTCGCCCGCTTGGGAACACAGTGCGCTGCGCGCCAACGCCACCCTCGACTACGCGCAGGTCTTCCAGCAAGCCGCTGCGGGCGATGCGTGCGCCGCCGCCCTGCGCGATCACAGCCTCCGCGTCTGGGGGGCGCTCGCGGTGAATCTGATCCACGCTTACGACCCGGAAGTTCTCATCCTGGGCGGCGGCATCATGGCCAGTGCCGGGGTGATTCTCCCCGCCGTGGCTGATCATGTGAACCGCCATGCCCACACCCCCTGGGGGAAAGTGCGCGTGGTGCCCTCCGCCCTCGGCGACCAGGCCGCGCTGGTGGCTGGTGAGTGGCTGCTGAGCGAGCCAGCCGACGTTCCTCACTCCTCCTGACGATGGCCCGATTTTCCGCTGCCCGTTCCCGGTGAAAGCAAAAACCTCCGCACTCCTTGCCGCCTTGGTGGCAATCGCCCCGGTCTGGCACTCGGCGATGGCCGCGCCTGCCGCCGTGCCCCGCCGCCCCAACATCGTCTTTTTTCTCACCGACGATCACGCTTGGCAGACGATCGGCGCCTACGGCAGCACCCTGCTGCCGACGCCGAACCTCGACCGCATAGCGCGCGAAGGCATGCGCTTCGACCGGGCGTTCTGCACCGAATCGATCTGCGGCCCGAGCCGTGCGGCCATTCTCACGGGCAAATACGGCCACGTCACCGGGGCGATGGGCTGGCTGCCCTACGACCACCGGCATCGCAACTTCGCCGAGTATCTGCGCGCGAGCGGCTACCAGACCGCCCTCGTGGGCAAATACCATCAGGGCTGTGATCCGGTGGGGTTCGACTACTACGACATCTTGCCCGGCCAGGGCGTCTATCAAAATCCCACCTTTGTCTCGACCAAGGGCCCGCGGGTCATTCCGGGCCACGTCAGCGACGTCATCGGCGATCTCTCGCTCGCCTGGCTTGAGCAGCGCGATCCCAGCCGGCCGTTCGTGATCTGCATCAACGACAAGGCGGCGCACATCCCGTGGACGCCCGCCTCGCGTCACCGCGCGATGTTCGACGGCCGGGATATCCCGGAACCGGCGTCGATCAGCGAAGACCGTGCCAAGCGCGCCGAGGCCGTGCTGTTCGAAGCTGAGGCGATTGAGTATGTGCAGGGCCGTCTCGGCAGGCCGCTGCCACCCCCGACTGATCTCCCCGCTCCAGAGGCGATCTTCTTCTCACGCTTCGGCAGCGTCGGAG
>DAORVZ010000394.1:0-2896 GCA_035434005.1 Lacunisphaera sp. | reverse complement strand
GCTGTGGGGACGGTTGACGGCCATCGAGGACGCAAACCCTGACGCCAACTGGGCGCAAGTCATCACCATGCGCGATGGCTGGCTGGTGCATTTTGCGCTTTCCGATCGCATACCGGCCGTGGATCACGGTGAACTCGGCCACTACGGCCGGCCTGACGCCGCCACCTGGCGGGCCTGGACCGGGCGGCGCGCGGAAGTGCTCGCGCCGTGGGAGACTTATTACGGCACGGTCGTGCAGGCGCGGGCACCGTTGGTTTCACGCGACGGCCGCATGTTGGGCTGGCTGGGCCTCGATCTCAATCTGGCCAGTTGGCTGGCGGCCCAGGTGCAGGCCCGGCTGCTGGCCTTCGCCGTCGTGGTCCTGGGTTGCGCCTGGCTGACGGCGAACTGGCAGCAACGCGAGCGGGAGCGGCGCCGGGCCGACGCCCGTCGGGATGCCGAGGCGGCGCACGCCGCCAGCCGGCTGAAAAGCGCCTTCCTCGCGAAGGTCAGCCACGAGCTGCGGACGCCGATCCAGAGTTTGCTCGGCTACAGCGAACTGCTCCACGCCCGCGTGGACGGTGATCCGAAGGCCGCCGGCTGGCTCGCCGCGCTCCAGCAGCACGGCACCATGATGACGCGCCTCGTCAATGACCTCATTGATCTTGGGGCCGTCGAGGCCGGATCCTTTCAACTGGCGCCCAAGGCCGTGGAGCCGGCGGCGATCATCACGCAGGCCGTGGAAAGCTTCCGTCCGGCGGCGGAGGCGCGCGGCCTCGGGCTGGCCTGCTTCATGGATCCCGCCGTGCCGGCATGGGCCTGGCTCGACGGGGAGCGCTTCCGCCAGGTGCTGGTCAACCTGGTGGCCAATGCGGTCAAGTTCACCGAAACCGGCGGGGTGACCGTGGGCTTGCGCGCGGGGGCCGGCGACAGCCTCGTGCTCACCGTGCGCGACACGGGGCCGGGGATTCTCCCGGCGGACCAGGCACGGCTGTTCCAGGCCTTCACCCGCCTTGAATCAACGGCGGCCAAGGAGGGCTCCGGCCTGGGGCTGGCCCTCGCTCGCGCCTTGTGCCGAAGCATGGGTGGTGATCTCACGGTGGAGAGCGACGGCGCGACCGGCACGGCGTTCACGGCCACGCTGACCGCCGCGCCAGCCGGGGCCCCGGCGGAGCCCGGGCTCGCGGCGGTTGCACACACCCTCCGCGGTTTCCGGGTGCTGGTCGTCGATGACAATCCGCTGGTGCGCGAACTCTTCGTCGCTTTTCTCACCGAGCAGGGCGCGTCCTGCGCCGCCGCCAGCTCGTGCGCGGAGGCACTGGCCCAGGCTGGAGCCGGCCAATGCGATGTCGTGGTGCTCGATCTCGCCCTGCCCGACGGGGATGGGACGACCGCGGTGGCCCCGTTGCGCCACCTGCGACCCGGGCTGCGGGTGGTGGGGGTCAGCGCCCATGCCGGCGCCGCCGACCGGGAACGCGCGCTGGCGGCCGGGATGGATGCCTTCCTGATCAAGCCCGTGGCTCTGGGCGCGCTGGCGGCCGCCGTGGCCGGCGAAAGCGGGGTGAAGCCCCCGGGCCGCGTCACATTCCGCACGGCGGCGGCCCTACGGGAGCGACTGACCCGGCAGTTTCGGCGCGAGTTGCCGGCGCAAAGCGACGTGCTGGCCCAAGCCTTGGCGGCGGCGGATTGGTCCCGGGTCGGCGTTTTGGCCCACCAGCTCAAAAACAGCGCGGTGGTCGTGCGTGACGACGCGCTGTTCGATGCGTGCACCGGGCTCGAACGGGCGGCGGCGGCGCGCGACGCCCTGGCCGCCGAGCGGTGGTGGAAACGTTGCGGCCCACTGATCGAGCAGTGGGCGCCATCCACCCATGCCATTTCCTCCTCCGCCCTCCGGGCGGAGCGCAACGTCAACCCCTGATCGAACCATGCCCCACTACCCGTTTGGTGAAAAATCCGCCGCCTTGCTCGGCCTGCACCTCAAGCCCGATGGCCGGATGGCCGTCTTCGCCTATCGTCGTCCGCAAAATCGGCCGCAGGCCGCGATGGAGCCACTGTATCGACATGATTTGGCGCCGGTGACGGGCGCAACGAAGGCCGGTTTCCGGCTCCACATCGCCGCCGATGCGGTCGGCCTGTTTACCGTGGAATACAGCTCCTGGCGAAGGATCTACCCTGACTACGTGGTGGAGCTGCTGGGCATGAGCGTGCCCTTCGGGACGGACGACATTCCCTATAACCAGCCGGAATTTGGCGGCGGCACCAACCGCCGGCACGACATCTCCGCCAATCGCGAGATCGACGGGGTTTTTCTCACGGAAAACACGGTCGCGGAGCTCATCTTGTCGGATGTCCAGAGCCGGGGCCTGACCGAGAAAAGATACAAACTGCCCCAAGACTCCGGCGACTTGCTGCTGACCCTCCGGGTTGACGCGGACAATTACCGGGACGGCTGCGCCGCCGTGGAGTTCACCAGCGGGCACTCCGTGTTGGTGGGAAACAAAGAGCAGACGCGGCTGGTGTTGAACACGACGCCCAACCCCGCTTCCCTGTCCTGATGACACCGGTCTCGAAACTGCGGGCGGGAAGATTTCCCGGCGGCCGTTCCCAAAGTCCCGCGCTTCCACCGCCGCCGTTGCGCTAGACTGTGCCCATGTCTGAAATGAAAACCGCCCGGGTCGTGCTCGTTGAGGATCACACGATGATCCGCCAGCTCTTCGCCCATTTGATCTGCGAGGAGCTGGGCCTCGAGCTCGCCGCCGACTGCACCACCGTCGCCGAGGGGGCGGAGGCGCTGCTGCGCGAGAAACCCGACCTGGCCGTCGTGGACTGGATGCTGCCCGACGGACGTGGTTTCAACCTGGTGCGCCAGGTCGGACCGCGCCTGCCGCGCACGCGCTGGCTCTTCGTGTCGTCCAAC
>DAORVZ010000393.1:0-2903 GCA_035434005.1 Lacunisphaera sp. | reverse complement strand
CATGTGCGCCCACTGCCACATGACCGGCTACCAGAAGAACTATGAGGCCGCGGGCGACTCCTATCGTTCGTCCTGGGTCGAGCATGGGGTGGGCTGCATCCAGTGTCATGGTCCCACGAAAGCCGGGCATGGAAAACCGGGGACCAAAACGTCCGTCCCCAGCGCGCCCTTCTTCGGGGACCGGCAGAAGATGATGCAGACCTGCGCCCCCTGTCATGCGCGCAACGAGCAACTCACCTTGGACTTCCAGCCGGGCGATGCTTATGCGGATCACTACCGGCTGGCTCTGCCGCTGGAGCCGGGCGTGTTTTATCCGGACGGGCAGCAGCGGGATGAGGATTTCACATGGACCTCAGTGCAACTCAGCCGGATGGGTCATGCGGGCGTGACCTGCATGGACTGTCATGATCCGCATACCACCAAGATTCTGTTGCCGGTGACGAACAACCAGCTCTGCCTGCAATGTCATGCCGCCCCCGGACGCGTGCAGCCTGGTGGCACCCGTGCCGTGCCGATCGACCCGGTTGCGCATTCGCGCCACGCGGACGGCACGGCGGGCAACTCGTGCGTCGCCTGTCACATGCCGACCACCACCTACATGCAGCGGGCGGCCCGGCATGATCATGGCTGGCTGAAGCCCGACCCGCTTCTGACGAAGGAGCTGGGAATCCCAAACGCCTGCAGCCGCTGCCATGAGGACAAGCCCATCGAATGGCTGATCGCAAAGACGGATGAATGGTATGGCACCAAGATGGACTCACGCCAGCGCGCCCGGGCGCGCGGCGTGGCGGCGGCCCAGGCCGGCGAGGCCGGGGCGATGGAAGGGTTGCTTGCCTTGCTGGAGAAGGAGGACATTCCGGTCTGGCGGGCGACCTATCTTGGTTTTCTCGCCACCCGGGCGGATGACCCAAGGGTGCGGCAGGTGGCGCAGCAATCGCTGGGGGCCGCCGACCCGCTGGAACGTGCCGCCGCGGTGCGCGTGTTTTCCGGTTCGCCCGATGCCTCCGCGCGGCTGACCCCGGCGCTCACGGATCCTGTCCGGCTGGTCCGGCTGGATGCCGCGTGGGAATTGTCGCCGACGCTTCCCGCTGACTCGCCGTCACGCCGGGAACTGGAGGCCTATCTCGCGCTCTCGCTGGACCAGCCCGCCGGCCGGCTCCGCCTGGGCCAGGATTTGGCGAACCGCGGTCAATTGGCCGCGGCCGAGGTGGAAGTCGCCCGGGCCGCGGCCTGGGATCCGCATTCCCCCGGTATCCTCGAGGTTCAAGGCATGGTGCTCGCCAGTCTGGGCCGTCCGGCGGAAGCGGCGGCCAAGCTTTATCGGGCGGCCGGATTGTTGCCGCAAGGGGCCCCGACCGCGCTGCGCGCGGGACTGGCCTATGCGGAGGCAGGCATGCCGGTGGAGGCGGAGAATGCCTTCCGATATGCGGTGCAGCTCGACCGGCGCCTCGACCGGGCTTGGTATAATTTCGGGCTTTTGCTCGCGCAGGCCGGGCGCGCGGCGGAAGGTGCGGACGCCCTCCGCGAGGCGGAAACCTTGGCGCCAACCGTGGCTGATTACCCCTACGCGCTGGCCACCGTGCTGGTGCGCACGGGCGACCGCACCGGGGCCGGCGCTGCCGCGCAGCGGACCTTGCGGCTCAATCCCGACCATCCGGGCGCCCAGCAGCTCATGCGGCAATTGAATCGCTGAGCGGTCTGGTCCTTATGGGAGCGGCCCATCGAATTTGCGCAGCACTTCGATGATGAGCCACGTTTGCTCACCGATGTGGTGGCCACATTGGCGGCGGTCAGGGCGACCAACTGCGCGACGTGCAGGTCATGTTCTACACCTTGCCTAATTGGGTATCAGGTTCACGGTTGATCGGGTGGATGAGATCGCTTGCGTTGAAATTGAAGAAAAACACCGTCCTCTTTGGACTGCAGAAGAGTTACACGGTGCTGAAGGCCAATGCCCCCCCATTCATGGGATGGAGACATGTGGATTTCAAATACAGGAAGCACGACATTCGAGCAAATTATCGGTTCTTCGGGGAAAACGATGGCGACTCCACTGGGCAGGACTGACATAGACATGTCCACTCAAGAACGCGAGCACGCGACAACCAAACTCGCCGACCTCATGCTCTTGCAGCGAATTGACGGCCGTGGACACCTACCTGCTCGATTGGCGGGTGGGGGCGAACTCATCGGTGCAGAACGTCAATTTTGAGCGCCGCATAGTCAATAACGCCAAGTTCGGGACGACGACGCTGCCCGTGATGAATATCCCGATAATCAAGATCACCAAGGATGGTGGTGGCCGTTGGTATAGCATGAACCACCAGTCTGCCGGCACTGTGTCGGATCCTTATCGGAATATCTTGATCGAGGGTTCAACCGGTTCGGCGATGCCGACATTGAGATTCTACATGTTCAATTCCGAAATCGATTCGCAGCGTATTTATAATGCTGAGATCCGGAATCGAGCCAATTTGGATATTTTCGGCAGTAAAAACGAAGGCAAGGCCTCGCCGTTTGTCCACATTCAAGGTGGGAGCGATATTTGCTGGATTGGCATGAGCGGGAATGGCTACTGCGATGAGTTCAAGGACGTGAATGGGGTGCCGACTGACCTCGAGGAGGCTGTTATCGAGGTCGATAACTGCCCCTCCTTTGTCATTAGCTCCTGTTCATATCACAAGATCGGCACTAAAAATACCGACAGATTCTAGCGCTTGAAGGAGATCGTCGGCAGCACCGTGGCCACGGAATTGGATGCGACCAAGGGATTCGTTACTTACCGTCGCGGCACTGACATCGACGACACAAACTAACCTTGTCTTAACCGCGGTTGCCCGAGGCGGACCGGTGCAGCCCGGTCTGCCTTTCGGTTGTTGACAACCCGACCCTGAGCAACGTGG
>DAORVZ010000392.1:0-2907 GCA_035434005.1 Lacunisphaera sp. | reverse complement strand
ACAGGCCGAAATCGCCCTCCTCCGCGAGCAAACTAACGCCGAGATGAAGGCCTCCGCCGAGGAGACCCGCCGACACATCGAATCCGTCAACCAGCTGCTCAAGGACGCCATTTCCAAGCGCGCCGCCGATGTGTTCATGACTGACGAGGAGGTCGCCAAGCTCAACGAGCAGAAAGTCAACCAACTCGCCGAGGCCATCGCCGCCAAGGTCATGCCCTACGGCTCCAACATCCCGAAGACCCCCGAAGAGGCCGAGAAGCTCCAGAACGAGCAGGTCGATAAGGTGTCCAGTCGTCTGGCCGCGAACATCTCCCCCATCCTCGGCGAGATGTCCAAGGACCAGAACATGACCCGCGAAAAGATCGACGCCTACAGCCAGCGCATCTCCGACCAGATCAGCGGCGTGCTGACCGCCGAGATGTCCCGCAACCAGGAGCTCAACACCCAGCTCCTCGCCTCGCAGGCCGTCGCGCAGGATTCGATGAAGCTCTCCCACGAGATCACCGCCCTCTATCTCAGCAGCTTCAAGGATCAAGGCCTGCTCACCCGCCTGCTCACGCTGCCCGCCAACATCGTGCGCGATGCCGCCAACCTGAGCATCGTCAACAGCTCCGACCGGAAGAAGATGGAGGAACGCCTCGTCGGCGACATGAACGCCCTCGACAAGCGTCTGGCGGAAATTCAGGAGAACGCCCCCAAGAAATAATCCGGGCTGATCCCCGCTCAAAGCCGCGCCTTTTCCGCGCGGCTTTTTTTTGCCCACCCCACTCGCATGACCCGCTCCCCTTCTCCCCCGGAGTCGCCCGCCGGCTGGCTCGGGCTGAAATAATCACCTTTTCGCAGGTTGCGGGCTTGCTGGCCGCATCTCGCTCGCCCATCCACACTGCTCCTCGCGATGGACGACCTGCTGCTCACCCTCAAGACCACCTTCGGCTACGGCGCTTTCCGCCCCTTGCAGCGCGAGATCATTGAGGCCGCGCTGGCGGACAAGGACGTCTTCGCCCTCCTTCCGACCGGCGGCGGTAAATCGCTTTGTTTTCAGCTGCCGGCCCTGCTCCGGCCGGGCCTGACCGTCGTCGTCTCGCCGCTCATCGCCCTGATGAAGGACCAAGTGGACCAGCTGCAGGCCGCCGGCGTCGCCGCCACCTACCTGAACTCCACCCTCGACGCCGACGAGGCGCGCTCCCGCCTGAGCGGCCTGCACCGCGGCGAGTGGCGCCTGCTCTACGTCGCCCCAGAGCGCCTGATGCTCGACAACTGGGCCGCCAACCTGAAAGCGTGGAACGTCACCGCCCTCGCCATCGACGAGGCGCACTGCATCTCCGACTGGGGCCACGACTTCCGCCCGGAATACCGCCAGATCGCGAAGCTCCGCGCCCTCCTGCCCGGCGTGCCGGTCATGGCGCTCACCGCCACGGCCACCGAGCGCGTCCGCGCCGACATCATCAAGCACCTGCAGCTGCGCACCGACGCCACCTTCGTCGCCAGTTTCAACCGCCCGAACCTCTCCTACCGCGTCATCCCCAAGGACCAGCCGGCAAAGCAGATCATCGACTTCGTCCGCACGCGCGAGACCGAGAGCGGCATCATCTACTGCGCCAGCCGCGCCACCGCCGAGCGCGTGGCCGAGTCGCTCGCCGGCCGCGGCTTCTCCGCCCGGCCCTACCACGCCGGGCTCGACGCCGAGGAACGTTCGCGCAACCAGGAACTCTTCCTCCGCGACGAGACGCGGATCATCTGCGCGACCATCGCCTTCGGCATGGGCATCAACAAGCCCAACGTCCGCTGGGTCATCCATCACGACCTGCCGAAGAACATCGAGGGCTACTACCAGGAAACCGGCCGCGCCGGGCGCGACGGTCTGCCGGGTGACTGCCTCCTGCTCTTCAGCGCAGGCGACATCGCCAAGCAGACACATTTCCTCGCCGAGATCACCGACGAGCACGAGCAGGCCGTCGCCCGCGCCCAGCTCCGCCAGATCGTGCACTACGCCGAGAGCTCCGGCTGCCGCCGCGCCGAGCTGCTGGACTACTTCGGTGAGAAATTCCCTTCGACCAACTGCGGCGCCTGCGACAACTGCCTCGAACCCCGCGCCACCTACGACGGCACCGTCGTCGCCCAGAAATTCCTCTCCTGCCTCTACCGCATCGCACAGAACAGCGACTTCAACGTCGGCATGAACCACGTCATCGAGATTCTCACCGGCGCCGACACCGAGAAGATCACACGCTGGGGCCACGACCGCCTGACCACCTACGGCATCGGGAAGGAACTCTCCCGCCCCGCCTGGGCCGCCGTCGGCCGCGAGCTGATGCGGTTGGGTTATGTGACCGTCAGCGAAGGCGGCTTCGCCACGCTGGAGCTGACGCCCGAGGGCCGGACCGTGCTGGTCTCGCGGGCCGCCATCACGCTGACCAAGCCAATGGACCTGCCGAAGGCGAAGCGCGTGGCCCGCCGCGAGGGCGACATCGCCTGCGACGAGATCCTCTTCGAGCGCCTGCGCGCCCTGCGCAAGCAGCTGGCCGACGAGCGCAAGGTGCCCGCCTACGTCGTTTTTGGAGACGCCACCCTCCGCCAGATGGCCCGCGAATACCCAGACCGCCTCGAGGCCATGGAAGGCATCACCGGCGTCGGTGAGAAAAAGCGCGCGGAATTCGGCGAGATCTTCGCTTCCGCCATCGCAACCTTCCTCGAGACGAACCCACGGATCAGGTTCAACGACTGAACGAAGGCGCGCCTCAGCGCATCGTCATGAGCGCCGCGAAGCTCTCCATGCCCTCCCAGAGGTAGCGGATGAGCATGTTCTCGTTCTCGGCATGCTGGTTGTTGTCGTAATTCACCACCGGCACCGAGATGACCTTCGCGCCCAGCTTCTCCTCGATGACGCTCAGCGGCAGGCTGCCGCCG
>DAORVZ010000391.1:0-2913 GCA_035434005.1 Lacunisphaera sp. | reverse complement strand
GGATTTCGAGCTGTCTTAATCTAATGCCCCGGAGCTTGCTCCGGGGATCTTTACTTCAAGGGCAAGGTGGTTCCTGTGCCCGAGATCGCGAAGCAACTCGGTGTGGCTTACGTCGTCGAGGGCAGCGTGCGGAAGGCGGGCGACAAGGTCCGGATCACGGCCCAGCTCATCAAGGCCGCGGACGGCTTCCATGTGTGGAGCGACACCTTCACGCGCGACCTGAAGGACGTGTTCGCGGTGCAGGACGAGATTGCCGGGCTCATTGCCAAGAACCTGGAGCTGAAGATGGGCATGAGCACAGGCGGGCGCGCGCCAATGAGCCCGGCCGTTTACGAGCTGCTGTTGCAGGCGCGCTCGTTGGCGCAGCGCGAGAACAACGAGAGCAGCCGGCAGGCGGCGGTGCTTTACCGCCGGGTGCTGGAGGCTGAGCCGGAGCAGGCGGCGGCGTGGGCGGAACTGGCCCGGACTTATGTGCAGCTTGGGCGGTTCGGCGGCATGGAAATCGCGGAAGCGATGCGCGTCGCGCGGGCCGCCGCGCAAAGGGCTCTGGAGATCGAGCCGAACCAGGCGACGGCCTGGCTGGCGCTGGGCTGGGTGCAGCGCACGGCGGACTGGGACTGGCGCGCCGCGCGCCGCTCCTTTGAGCGGGCGCGACAACTGTCCCCGGGTAGAGCCTCGATCATGAGTGATACGGCGGTGCTCTATTTCAATCTCGGCTTGGTGGCGGAGGCGGTGGCCCTGGCGCGCCAAGCCGTCGAGCTTGACCCGTTGAACGCGCGGGCCCAGGCCAGCCTGGGTTTCATCCTGAACATCAATGGTGACTGGGAACAGGCCTTGGTGCCGCTGGCGAAAGCCGTCGCGCTGGCGCCGTCCATCGAGGAAGTGCGCTCGCACCAAGCCCGGGCCTTGTCGGCGCTGGGCCGCATGGACGAGGCGGCGGTCGCGGCGGAGCAGGAGCGGAACGAGGCCTACCGCTTGGTGGCGCGCTCCTATCTCCGGGGCCCGGGGGCGGATCAGGCGTTGGCGGAGTTCATGGCCAAGTATGGCGAGGAGATGCCGGGTTATGTGGCCCACCTATACGGTAGTCGTGGCGAGGCGGATCCTGCCTTTGCGTGGTTCGATCGCGCGTTGATCCGGCGGGACGCTCCGGTCGTCTGGGCCAAAACAAATGTCAACCTGCGCTCGTTGCACAGCGATCCGCGTTGGCCGGTGTTGCTGCGCAAGCTTGGGCTGGCGGACGACCAGCTGAAATGAGCGGGGAGGGTAACGCCCAGCGTTTAACTTTTTACGCTGAATGACCGATCCCATCCACGAAACGCGGAGGCCGAGCCCTTGAGCGTTGGGAGTTCAACGTTAAACGTTGAGCGTTCCGATGTGGCCGGCTCATCGAGGGATTTCGCCCGGTCTTCTCAAAGCCTTGTCCCTCCGGGTGGTTTTTCGTTTGTCTGTGATTGAACGCGATTACTTCGGTTCAGGAATTGCTTGCGCCGGGTTGGTGGCGTCGATCAGGAGCCATTGCTGTATCCCTTCCAACCGCCAGAATTTTGGATAGAGCAGCGGGCTGGTGAAAATCAAGCGTCCGGCAGGATCGCGGAAAAACACCCGCCCTCGCTCGACCCCGGTGAATGCCAGCCGGCCGAGGGCCTCGTGATTGATCCAGGTCCCTTCCGGTTGCGCCGTGAAGCGTCCCAGCCAGGAAACATATTGTCCGGCGGCTTCCGGCCGGGCACCGACGGCCGACGCGAGTCCGGTTCCGGGTGGGATGAGAACACCGCCGTTTTTCTCCAGCACCGGCCCCCAATACGGGATGTCTGCGGGCACATATAGGCTGGCGGGGCCGGTTTGCTGTTCCAGTTGTTGAATCGCCGGCAGCGCGTCGCGCAGGTGGTAGGTGGCCACGCCGCGCGCCCAGTGGTTTTGTCCGGGCAGCGAGAAAAGCAGCAGCCCGGCGACCACCCCGAGCACGCCGGCCAGCTGGGCGCGGCTGAGCAAGTGGGCGCCCAGGATGCCGAGGCCGACATAGAGCAACAGGGTGGGGGCCGTGAGGTAGCGCGTGTGCACCGGGAGGACGAGGGTGGCCAACTCGGCGACATAGGCTGTGCGCGTCAGGCTGAGCACCAGCATGAGCAGGCCGCCACCCAGCAGCAGGACCACCGGGCGAATGAAATCGCGGGCGCGGTTTTTCCAGAGCGCCGCGGCCAGCGCACTGAGCGCGGCGAGGCCGAAGATGTCGAGGAGGAGGGGGGATTTTGCCGCGAGCAAACCAGCCAGGCGCGGGCCGAGCAGGCTGGCACCGAGCCAGCCGCGGAGAACGAGCCGGTCGAGGGCCGCCGCGAGATCGGGCCAGTGGAAATCGCCGGTGCGCTCGGCGTGGCCGACGCGCAGCCAGAGGACGAGCAGCGCGACAACCAGCAGGGTGCCGCCGATGAAGCCGAGTTTCAGCCGCTTCGCGTGGTCGCGGCTGCGCCAAGCGGTCAGCAGCACGAAGGGGGTCAACACGAGGGTGGACGGGGAGGACCACGCGCAAAGCAACGCCACGGACCCCAACCCCAGCTGGCCGGCGGGGCCGGTGGGCGCGGGCGCGATCAGGAGGAGGCAGAGCGCGAGTGCGAGATACCAGTGCAGGCCGAGCAGCAGGCCGAGGTTCTGGGCATGGGGCGCGAGGGCCAGCAGCAGCACCAGGCCCAGGCGGGTTGCGTCGGAGGGCAGCGCCGGGCGGACGGCCGGCAGATAAAACGCGCTGAGGATGGCCGCGTTCAGGGCGAGGCCGAGCGCGGCATAGGCGTAGGGCTGGGAAACGACCGGCAGCAGCGTGCACAGCTCGGCGAGCAGCCGCGGCAGCACATGAAAATAGCCGGCGTAGGGCAGCAGCAGTGATCCGGGGAAGGCCAGGTTCCAGGCGTCGGCGAAAAA
>DAORVZ010000390.1:0-2915 GCA_035434005.1 Lacunisphaera sp. | reverse complement strand
CCCAGGAATTCCTCGCCGACCTCGCCGACCTCGTGGAGAACCGCCCCCCGGTGGCGCTCGAGGCGCGCATCGACCGCGACGAAGCCGACGCCTCCAAGTTCGACTTCGCCCGCGCGGACTACCGTATCCTGATCTCGTTGCGCGAGGATTACCTCGCCCACCTTGAGGGCCTGAAGGGCCAGATGCCCTCGGTCACGCAGAACCGCATGCGCCTCGCGCGCATGACCGGGCCGCAGGCCGTGGCCGCCGTGCGCGCGCCCGCGCCGCACCTCGTCAGCGAGGCCGTGGCCGAGGCCGTCGTGCGCTTCGTCGCCGGCGGCGCCGACCTGGCTCGCGCCGAGGTCGAGCCCTCGCTGCTCAGCCTGATCTGCCGCGAGCTGAACAACACCCGCCTCGCCAAGGGCGAGGCAGAGATCTCCGCCCACCTGCTGGACGGCTCGCGCGACACCATCCTGTCCGAGTTCTACCAGCGCGCCCTCAGGGACCAGCCGCCCGCCGTCCAGACCTTCATCGAGGACGTGCTGCTGACCGACTCCGGCTTCAGAGAGAGCGTGGCCGAGGAGCGGGTCCGCAAGGGTTTCGCCGCCGCAGGCGCCGCGGAGGACGCGCTCGCCCTGCTCGTCGACCGCCGCCTGCTGCGCGTGGAGGATCGCCTCGACCTGCGCCGCGTGGAGATCACGCACGACGTCCTGTGCAGCGTCGTCGGTGCCAGTCGCGGCGTGCGCCGCGAGCGCGAGGCGCTGGCCGAGTCCAAGCGCCAGCTCGCCGCCCAGCGCGAGCGCGAACTCGCGACCCGGAAGGCGCTCACGCGCGCCCGCCGCATCGCGGCCGTCGCCGTGGCCGTCATGCTCGTGGCCATCGGCAGCGCCGTCTTCGGCTTCGTCAACCTCCGCCGCGCGCAGAAGGCCGACGCCGCGGCGCAGGCATCACGTCAGATGGCCGAGCACGCCCGCGCCGAATCGGAGGAACTCATCGGGTTCCTGATCGAGGATTTCTACGAGGAGCTGAAACCGACCGGCCGCGTGGAGATCGTGGGCAAACTCGCCGACAAGGCTGTGGCCTACTATGACGGGTTGCCGGCCGGTCTGCTGACGCCGCAGACGCGGCTCAATCGCGGCATGGCCCTGGTGCGGAAAGCCACCGCCCTCGCCGAAGGCGCCCGGGTGGCCGAATCCACCAGCGTGGCGGACAGCGCCAGGCAGATATTCGAGCAGTTGCGGGCGGAAGCCGGTCCCACGGACGAAACGACCACCGCGCTCGCGCTGGCGATTCTTTCAAAAATCGGCTCGGGCTCCTTTTTTCAGCAAACGGCCAACCTGAAGGAGGCGGAGGCACTGCTGCGTCCGCTGGTGGATTCCGGCCGCGCCAGCCGCAGGGCCAAGATCGCCCTGGCCAATCTCTACGCCATCATCGCCCACTCGCAGGAGCGGGAGACCGGTCTGGCGACCTGTGAGGAAGCGCGGCGGATCCTGGCCGCCCTCGGCGCACTCGACTTGACCGATCTCACGGCCGCCTCCGTCTACGGCGACGCCACCGACACGCAGGCCCGCATCGCCGTCAGGCTCGGCCGACTCGATGATGCGAGGCAACTGGCCACCCTCGTCGGGGAGATGGCGGAGAAGGTGCTGGCGCGCCGACCGGGTGACTTGCAGGCCATGATCAACCGCTACTACGCGGCCAACGTGCTCGGCCAGGTGGCCGCCACCCGCAACCAATACGTGGAAGCGGAGGCCCATTTCAAACAGGCAGTGGAAGCCAGCAAAAATTATGTCCTGTTCAACCCGGCGGACAACCTGGGCTGGCGCAGTTGGAGCGGCGGCGAGGTCGATCTCGGCAATGTCATGGCGCAGCAGGGCCGCTTGACCGAGGCCATGCAGCAATACCGTCTCGCGACGGCGCACGAAAGGGATCCGCGCAACAAGACCGGCACCGATCTCGGGATCCTGGATGCTTGGGGTGCCATCATGAGGTTCGAAGCCCAGCAGGGCAACCGCCGCAGTGCCCGTGCCGCCTTGGCGGAAGCCCAACGGGTGGGTGCCCTGCTCACCAAGGAGCGGGACCTCAATCCGGAACTGGTTCAGCTGGTCGCGGCGGCCCGGGTGGCGCGGGAGGTTGACGTGTTGGCGGCCGAGGGCGACTACGAGACGATCCACACTCTGGCGGCCGGGGCGCTGGCGCAGGTCGCCAAGATTCCTGAGACCAGTGAGGACAACCGGCAATTCCGCCTCAACATTTCTCGCGGCAACCGGGAGTGGCTGATCGAATCCGCCCTACGCCTCGGCCGGGCCGAGGAGGCCGTCGCGGCCGCCCGCGAGGCGGTCGCGCGCCCGCTGACAGAACTGCTCAACACCGCTTCCGCACGCCGAACCGAGATTCGGAACCGGGTCCAGCTGGGCCGAGCCCTCGCCGCTGCTGGCCAATCCGATGAAGCGCGGACTGTGTTCGGCGAGGCGATCGCCTTCTACCGGCAAGAGCTGGCCGCCGGTGCCGCCGGGACCAATTTCTCGCTGTTTTTCGCGCGTGCCCTCTACCATTCGGCGCAAGCCCAGGCGGGCGACGAAGCCGGCCGGGCCCGGCGCCTAGCCCTGCTCGACGAGGCCATGCACGTCCTCGGCGGTCTATCCCTCGAGTATCAGCAACTCAACGACAGCAAGGAGCTGCTCAAGTGGGTGACGGACGCGCGGCGCGAGGCCCGGGCGCGGGAGTGAGCGCGGGAAATGAGAACGCTCAACGCTTAACTAACTTTTAAGGCCGAACGCCCAATGACCAGGCAAGAGATCCAGGTTTTCAACGCGGAGGACGCAGAGGGCACGGAGAGAAACCCAATCGGATTGGGCTCCGCGCCCCCCGCGATCTCCGCGTTTATTCCCATTGGGTCCAATACCCCGGGGCTTGCCCCGGCTTGGATGGAGTCT
>DAORVZ010000389.1:0-2931 GCA_035434005.1 Lacunisphaera sp. | reverse complement strand
GCCCTCCAGCCGGTCCTGCGCGCGGGCGCAGAACTGTTGGAACGCGGTGGGCGGCGCAGCCTCGGCGATGAGTTGGGCGCGGGTGATTCGCTGGCGGATGCCGAGATTGGCGAGGTAGCTGTTGAAGCCCGGGCCGCCGGTTTCGCGCGGCAATGCTTCGAGGACCCCGCGGATGACATAGCTGCCCGAGCGCTGCGGCGGCACACTGATCCGCCGGATGGCGGAGAAATAGATTCGCCGGCCGAGCAAGTCCTGATCGGCCGCGCTGGTCGCCGTGATTTCCGCCAGGCCGGTCAGGCTGCGCGTGGCCGCCGCAGCCGGGAAGGCCTGTTGCACCCGCACCGTCACCGTTATCTCGCGCGGGGGACGCGACTCGATCCGGTGCCAGGCCGGGTGCCGCGTGTGCAGCAGGACAAATCCGCCCAGCGCCGCCGCCATGGACAGGCTGCATCCCCACGCAAGCGCGGCCCCGCGCCCCGGCCGCCGCGCCCACCAGAGCGCGCCGATCCCGGCCAGCCCCGCCGCACCCAGCAGCGGGCCGAGGCCACCCGCCGGAGCCGGCCAGATCCGGGCGGCGGTCAATCCGGCCATCAGGGGCACCAACACCCAGAGCAGCGGCGCGCGAAGATGGAGGGCGGGCGAAGACATGGCGGGCGCGGCGCCGGGCTCCAGCCGGCGGGGCACGCAGGCGAACAGTTTTGCCTCCCGCCTTCAAACTTGTTTCTCCCCCGGCACGACCACACCCTGCACGCACCCATGGCTCGCCCCGTCGATGATTCCGGTTCACTCTTTGGTGAGGAGACATCGCGCCTCCCGGATAAACCCGCGGCGCATCAACCGCTCGCGGCGCGGATGCGCCCGCAGTCGCTCGGCGAGATCGTCGGCCAGGAACACATCCTGCAGGCGGGCAACCTGCTGCCCCGCCTGATTGCCAGCAACCGGTTCGGCAGCCTGCTTTTCTACGGCCCACCCGGCTGCGGGAAGACGAGCCTCGCCGAAGTCATCGCCCGCGAGACGCAAAGCCGCTTTGTCCGGGTCAACGCCGTGATGTCAAACGTCGCCGAGCTGCGCGAGATCCTTGCCGCCGCCCGGCGCCGACCCGAGGCCGCGACGATGCTCTTCATCGACGAGCTGCACCGCTTCAACAAATCACAGCAGGACCTGCTGCTGCCCGACGTGGAGGAAGGGACCGTGCGGCTGATCGGCGCGACCACGCACAATCCCGGCTTCTATGTGAACCCGCCGTTGCTCAGCCGCAGCCACCTCTTCCGCCTGGAGCCGCTCGCGGCCAGCGCCGTGGCCGGCGTGCTGCGCCGCGCGCTGACCGACGTGGAGCGCGGCCTCGGCCGCCGCGGGCACACGGCGCCCGACAAGGTGCTCACCGAACTCGCGGTGCTGTGCGACGGCGATCTGCGCCGGGCTCTTAATGCGCTCGAGGTCATCGCGCTCAGTCTCCCGGAGCAGGCGGCGATAGGGGAAAAGGAACTGGAGGTTTTCGCCCGCGAGCGCCGCATCCGCTACGACGCCGACGAGGACGAGCACTACGACACCGTCTCGGCCTTCATCAAGAGCTGCCGCGGCAGCGATCCCGATGCCGCGATGTATTGGCTGGCGAAGATGCTGGCCGGCGGCGAGGACCCGCGCTTCATCGCGCGGCGGCTCGTGATCCTCGCCAGCGAGGATGTCGGCCTCGCCGACCCGCAGGCGCTGCCTCTGACGGTGGCCGCGCACCACGCCTGCGATTTCATCGGCCTGCCCGAGGCAGAGCTGACGCTCGCGCACGCCACGCTCTACATTGCCACGGCACCGAAGAGCAACTCGGCGACCCTCGCCCTGGCGGCCGCGCACCATGAGCTGAAAGCGGCGCCCGTGCAGGCCGTGCCCACGGCGTTGCGCGACAAGAGCGGGGCCGCGAGCAAGCAGGCCGGGCACGGCAAGGGTTACCTCTACTCGCACGATTTCCCGGAGAATATTTCCGGCCAGGCCTATCTGGAGAAACCGCTCACGCTCTACACCCCCAAGACGGCGGGGTGGGAGGCGAAGATAGCCGACCGGCTGGCCCGCTGGGCGGATCTCCGGGCCAAGAACCGGCAGTCCAGGGCGTGAATTGTGTGCGAAAGATCGCTTTCCGCCGGCCAGGCGGGTGAGCCGGGGCTTGCACGGGCATGTCAGTTGGATATGGTAAGGGTATGAAACCCATCGCCGCCGCCGTGTGCCTGTTGTTCGCCACCAGCCTGATGCAGGCGCAGTCTGCCCCGGCCACCAAACCGGCTGACCCTAAAGCTCCGGCCGCGAAGACGGCTCCGGCCAAGGCGACGCCGGGCACGGCCAAACCCGGAGCAAAGAAGGAAGAACTGCCCAAGATCCCGGGCGCGATGATCACCCGGGCCAATGGCACGTTGCTCGGGCTCGAGGTTGTGGGCGGAAATTTCAAGCTCACTTTCTACGACAAAAAGCACAAACCCATGGCCATGGACGTGACCCGCGCCACGGCCCGCTGGCCCAATCCGCGCTCCCCGGGGGACAACCGCACGGTGCTCAACGGCAGCGGCACGTCCCTAGTCGGGCAAAAGCCGGTAATCCCACCCTATACCTTCAATGTGTTTCTCACCCTGCTCCAGGGTGAAGGTGACGAGGCCAAGTCGGTCGAGAACTACACCGTGCAATTCCGGGGCTGAGTCGCCGGGGCTGAGTAGGGGGGGCGCACCGCCGAGACGGCACACCCGTCGCCCGCCCCGGGCTGGAGCAACATCCGCACCGCCGGGTCAACCCCTCCGGCACGGCGCGTTGGCGCGCTGCTGGCTGGCGGCGGCCCTGTAAACGCGGCGTGAAACCGGCTGCGGCGCCGGCTCGGGCTTTGACATCCGTGCGGGCTGGGCGCTGGATGCGGCGCACACGACTGGTGATCGCCTGTTTTTTCCGGCGTGAAAA
>DAORVZ010000388.1:0-2932 GCA_035434005.1 Lacunisphaera sp. | reverse complement strand
AGCCTACCACCTCTCCCCTCCATCGCCTAGGAGGTCCCCGGTCGGACGCTTACGGCGAAATAGCCGCCTCACTTCGCCTGCCACCGGAAAATCAGGGTGGTAAGCCCGGGTAGCGTCACGCTCAGCGATTGCTCATAACCGTCCGCCTGCGCCGTGGCCGCCTGTTTGCCGCCATGATTGCCGAACCCCGCGCCGCCATAATAGGTCGAATTCGTGTTCAGGATTTCCTTCCAGTAACCCAGGTAGGGGACACCGACAACGTAGCGCGTGCGGGTCACCGGGGTAAAGTTGCCCACCACCAGGTAGGCCGCTTTCTCCGCCTCATCCAGGCGCACAAAGCTGATCACGCTGTGGTCGCCATCATGGCAATTTACCCAGCGAAACGCCCCCGGCCGGAAATCGTTGGCGCTCAGGATCGGGTCGCCGGCGTAGAGTTTGTTCAAATCGCGCACCAGCGCGCGCAGCCCCTCATGTTCCGGTTCCCGCAGTCGCGCCCAGTCGAGGCTGCCGTCGTGGTTCCATTCGGCGGGTTGGCCAAACTCGCTGCCCATGAAAAGCAGCTTCTTGCCGGGATACATCCAGATGTAGCCGTAGAGGGAGCGCAGACTGGCCGCCTTCTCCGCGACGTTGCCCGCCGCCATTTTTCCCAGCATCGAGGCTTTCAGGTGCACGACCTCATCGTGCGAGTAGGCGGAGATGAAGTTCTCCGAATACTGGTAGATCATCCCGAAGGTCAGCTTGTCATGCGCCCATTTGCGGTGCAGCGCGTCTTTCTGAAAATAGGTCAGTGTGTCGTGCATCAGCCCCATGTTCCATTTGTAGTCGAAACCGAGGCCGCCGTCCTGGGTCGGCCGGCTCACCAGCGGAAACGCCGTGGACTCCTCCGCGATCATCAGCGCGCCCGGATAATAATCATGCACAAGATCATTTACCTGCCTGATCAAAGCGATGGCCTCCAGATTTTCGCGCCCGCCGTGCCGGTTGGGCACCCACTCACCGGCCTTGCGGGAATAGTCGAGGTAGAGCATGGAGGCGACCGCATCCACCCGCAGCCCGTCGATGTGGTAGCGCTCGAACCAGGACAGCGCGCTGGCAATCAGGAAACACCGCACCTCGGGCCGACCGTAGTTGAAGATCAGCGTGCCCCAATCCATGTGCGCACCCTGCCGGGGATCGGCATGTTCGTAGAGGTGGGTGCCGTCGAATTGCGCCAGTGCAAAGCTGTCGCGCGGGAAATGCGCCGGCACCCAGTCCACGATGATGCCGATGCCGCGCTGGTGCAGGTGATCCACGAAAAACTGAAAGTCCTCCGGGGTGCCCCAGCGGTGCGTCGGCGCGAAATAGCCCGTCACTTGATAGCCCCACGAACCGGTGAAGGGGAATTCGCTCACGGGCAGCACCTCGATGTGGGTGAATCCCATCTCGCACACGTAGTCCGCCAGCAGGGGCGCAAGCTCACGGTAGCTCAGCGGGCGGTTGGCCTCGGCTAGATTCCGCTTCCACGAGCCGAGATGCACCTCGTAGATGGACAGGGGCCGGTCAACCTTGCCGGCTTGCGCACGGCGGCGGGCGAGCCAGTCGGAATCGCCCCACAGATGTTGGCCGGTATCGTGGACAATCGCGGCGTTGGTCGGCGGAGCTTCAAAATACGTGCCATAGGGATCCGTCTTCATCCGCATCTGCCCGGCCTGATCCCAAAGGGCGAATTTGTAGAGCTCCCCCTGCCCGACCCCGGGCACAAACAGTTCCCACACGCCGGAAGCCCCCAGCGGTCGCATCGGATGATAGCGCGGATCCCAGCCGTTGAAATTGCCCACCAAGGAAACGCGCGATGCCGTCGGAGCCCACACCGCAAAGGCGACCCCGGGCACCTCCCCCATCATCCGCCCATGCGCGCCCAGCTTCTCGTAAATGCGGTGCTCGTTGCCCTCGTTGAAGAGATAAAGATCCTGCTCCGACAATGAGGGCAGGAAGGAATAGGCGTTGTGCACCTGGTGTATGTCACCCCACGAAGCTTCGTATCGCAGTTGGTAGCGAAAGACTTTTTTTCCGGGAATGAAGAGCTCGAAGAACCCCTCGGGCGCGATCATTGTCATCGGATGCGCCGGTGCACCCGGCTCGTCTAGCTCGACAACGGCGCATTTGACCGCTGCGCGCACGAACGCCCGCACCACGACACCGTCCCCCCCTTGGTGTGTCAGCGGATGCATGCCCAGCCAGCCATGCGGATTGGCCTGATGATTTCCCAGAAACGCGTGCAGTTCGTTGGCAGGTATGATCACGGCGGTGCAGCCACTCTGCCGGGCCCGTTACCAGCGTCTAGCCAGAAACAGCGACCCTTTCTCAACCACCGCTGCCCGCCGTGGGAAATCTCATTGCCCCCGCCCGTGCCGTCCGCCACTCCAGTCAGCATGTATTGGGTCCGCCACCTCACCACTTTGTTTGTCGCACTGCGCTTGTTGACCGGATTGGCTTTTGCCCAATCGCCCCAGCTTCGCGTCACCGGGGACAGAACAGTTTACGACGACGTCACGAAGGAGACGGTGCTCACCGGCAATGCCCAACTGGTCAACGGCGACACCATCCTCCGCGCTGACGAGATTCGCTACAACAACACCAGCGGCGTGGCCACGGCCACCGGCCACTTCGTGCTCACCTCCGGCCGTCGCCGACTCGTGGCCGACACCGGCACGTATAACCTGTCCACTCGCGAGATCAACGTCCGCAACCTCCGGGTAGGCGAATTCCCCGTTTACGTCTCCGGCGACACGGTCACGGGCACGCTTGACGAACTCGTCTTCACCAATGCCACCGTTTTCTTTCGCGAAAACGCCAGCTACACGCCCTCCCTCAAGGCCAGCAAGCTCACCTATGCTCGGGGTAAGATAGTTCGAGCGGAGGGACTCAGCCTGGGCCTGCGCGGCGGACATTT
>DAORVZ010000387.1:0-2952 GCA_035434005.1 Lacunisphaera sp. | reverse complement strand
GTGGTGGCTGGCGCCGATGAAGGGCGCGCTCAAGTGGGGCATCCCCCAGCTCGGTGCCCGCGACTTCCGGACCGGCTGGTTCGAGAACCAGGAGATCGCGCCCGACCGCCTCGTGCGCACGGATCCCGCCGCCATCGCCGCCGGCCGCGATCCCCAGCTCGAAGCCGCCGTCGCGGCCCTGTTGAAAAAACTCCCGCGCAAGGACTGAGCGCCGGCCGCGTGCGAACTCGGAGAATCCCCGTGCCAAGGCCGGGCCGTTGCGCCTGCCTCACGGCACCGGGAGCTTCCGCACGGGTCTCACTTGGTCCCTCCGGCCTAATTGGCGTTTGTCGGGTTGCACCAGGCAGCCCGGTCGCTAGGTTCACGATTCCCATCCCCTCCTCCCCCATGATGAAACGTTCCCTCGCGTTCCTCACGCTCCTCGTCTCGACCCTGGCGCTGTCCGCAGCGCCCGCGTCGGTCGAGGGCTTCACCCACATCAAGTCCCTCGGCGGCATTGACGAATACCGCCTCGACGCCAACGGCCTCCAGGTCCTCCTCCTGCCCGACCACTCCGCGCCGGTCGTGACCTTCATGGTCACCTACCGCGTCGGCTCCCGCAACGAGGTCACAGGCACCACCGGCGCCACCCACCTGCTCGAGCACCTCATGTTCAAGGGCTCGAAGAACTACAACAAGGCCAACGGCCAGATCATCGACCGCATCCTCGAGCGCACCGGCGCCCAATACAACGCCACCACCTGGCTCGACCGCACCAACTATTACCAGACGCTCGGCAGCGAGCACCTCGACATGGTCATCGGCATGGAGGCGGACCGCATGCGCAACCTCCTGCTCGACGACCGCGAGCGCAAACCCGAGATGACCGTCGTCCGCAACGAGTTCGAGCGCGGCGAGAACTCGCCCTTCCAGGCCCTCATCAAGGAGATGATGGCCGCCGCCTACCAGGCCCATCCCTACCACCACAACACCATCGGCTGGCGCTCCGACATCGAGAAGGTCTCGATCGAGAAGCTCCGCGAATTCTACGACACCTTCTACTGGCCGAACAACGCCACCGTCAGCGTGCTCGGCGACTTCACCCCCGCTCAGGCGCTCGGCCTCGTGAAGAAACACTACGGCGCCATCCCCCCATCCCCCCGGCCCATCCCCGAGGTCTACACCGAGGAGCCCGAGCAGACCGGCCCGCGCCGCGTCACCATCAAGCGCGTCGGCCAGCTCGGCGTCGTCGCCGTCGGCTACAAGTCCATCGGCGGCCTCCACCCGGACTTCGCCACCCTCAACGTCCTCGCCAACATCCTCGGCGACGGCCAGAACAGCCGCCTCTACCGCGCGCTGACCGACAAGGGCCTCACCACCAGCGTCTCGCCCTACAACGGCTACTTCAAGGATCCCACGCTCTTCATCATCTTCGCCGCGCTGGCACCCGGCGCCACTCACGACCAGGTCGAGAAGGTCATCCTCGAGGAAATCGAGAAGGTGAAGAAGGACGGCGTCACCCAACAGGAGACCGCCGCCGCCATCGCCAAGCTCCGCACCGAGACGGCCTTCAGCCGCGACGGCTCCTTCGCCATCGCCGGCATCCTCAACGAGGACATCGCCGTCGGCGACTGGCAGAACTACGTGCAGCTCCCCGAGCGCTACCCGCACGTCACCCCCGCCATGGTGCAGAGCATCGCGGCGAAATACTTCAACGAGAACCAGAGCACCACCGGCTGGTTCGTCCCCCTGCCGCCCGGCGCTCCGAAACCCGCCGCCGCCAAGTAAACCCGTCCCCTCATTCTCTTTCTCATAATCGTTCTCTTTCTCTGCCTGAGATCAACCGAGAGAACGAGCAAGCCAACGAGAACGATCCAGCCCTCCCTCTCATGAAATTCCTTTCCCGTCTCCCGCTCCTCACCCTCACTCTCATCCTGGCCTCGGCGGTTTCCGCGTCTGCCGACATCGCCGGCGCGGCCGTCCGCACCAAGGTCGCGGGCTTTGACCTCATCGCCTACAAGACCGGCGTGAAGGACGTCGTCTACCTCCGCGGCGCCCTGCCCGCCGGCGACAACAAGGCCCCGGCCGACCACCCCTACCTGCCCACGCTCGTCGGCGACATGCTCGACCGCGGCACCACCCTGCACGACAAGGCCTGGATCACCGAGCAGCTCGATGCCGTCGGCGCCTCCATCAGCTTCGCCGTCAACACCGGCGTGCTCGAGTTCAACGCCCGCTGCCTCGCCCAGGACGTGCCCCTCGTCGTCACCCTCCTCGCCGAGCAGTTGCGGCACCCGGCCTTCGCCGCCGAGGAACTCGCCAAGCTGAAGCAGCAGACCGCCGGCAACATCAAGCGCTCGCTCGAGAACACCGACTTCCGCGCCAGCGACGAGTTCAGCCGCGCCGCCTATCCCGTCGGGCACCCCAACCGCCACGCCACCACGGCGGAGAACCTCGCCTCGGTCGAGAAGGCCACCGTCGCCGAGCTGAAGGCCTTCCACGCCGCCCACTACGGCCCGGCCCACCTGACCATCATTGCCGTCGGCGATATCAACGTGCCGCAGATCGAGCAGCAACTGGGCCGGGCCTTCTCCGGTTGGACCGGCGGCTCCGCCCCGCTCGCCACCGCCAAGGCCACCCCGACCGATTCCGCCCGCGAGCACGACGTCGCCATGCCCGACAAGCCGAGTGTGAACGTCGTCCTCGGCCAGACCACCGGCCTGCGTTACGGCGAGTCGGATTACCTGGCGCTGCGCGCCGGCGCCTCCGTCCTCGGCGGCGCCAGCTTTTCCGGCCGGCTGATGAAGAACACCCGCGAGAAGGAGGGCCTCACCTACGGCATCTACTCCAACCTCACGAACGACATGTTCAACGACGGCGACTTCCGCGTCACGGCCACCTTCGCGCCCAACCTCCTCGCCCAAGGCATCGCCTCCGCGCGCAAGCACCTCGGCGAGTGGTATCAGAACGGTG
>DAORVZ010000386.1:0-2957 GCA_035434005.1 Lacunisphaera sp. | reverse complement strand
TTGCAACACCCTCATCATCGAGGGAGCGGACCGGTTCGGACTATCCCAGCTTTACCAGCTACGCGGACGCGTCGGCCGGTTTCGGCACCAAGCCTACGCCTACCTCCTCCTGCACCGCCACACCCGCCTGCTCGACATTGCCCGCCAACGCCTGAGCGCCATGCGGCAGCACAACCAACTCGGAGCCGGTTTCCGGATCGCCATGCGGGATCTCGAGCTGCGCGGGGCGGGCAATCTGCTCGGGGCTGAGCAAAGCGGCCACATTGTCGGCGTCGGCTTCGAGCTGTATTGCCAGCTATTGCGGCAGAGCGTGGCCCGGCTGAAAGGCGAAAAGCACGCGGCGCTCGTCCGCGCCAGTGTGAAATTGGATTTCGTATTTGTTGGCGAGGCTACCGGACACGGGAAAAGCCATGGGGCGACCGATAATTTCAGCGCCCTGAAACAAGCGGAGCGCAAGGAGGGGGAAATCGCCAAAATTCAGGCACGGCTCCCTCACACCTATATCCAGGAAACCCGTCTGCGGATCGATTTTTACCGCCGCCTCGCGCTGACGGAGACCCCGCAGCGGGTTAAAGACCTCGAAGCCGAACTGCGCGACCGCTTCGGCAAATTCGGCGAATCGGTGCGCGCGCTGCTGCTGGTCACGGAAATCCGCGTGCGAGCGGAACAAAAGGGAGTCCTATCCGTCGAAAGCCAAGGCCATCGTTTGAAGTGCCTGCGCAATTCGGGCCGACGCGATGACTATGTCCAACTAAGCAGCCGCTTTCCCCGCTTGACCGCCCCCACCCCCCTTGCAAGGTTGAGGGAAATAAACGTTTTCCTGCAAAATCTATCCGCTCCATGAGTCTCCGAGGTTCCCTTGTTCTTGCCGTCCCCCTACTCGCGCTCTCCGTTGTCCCCCTCGGTATGGCCCCTGCCCGCGCCCAACTGGCCCAGGCACCGGCGGACAACCTTAACCTACGCTACGCCAACGGCATCGTCGCCATTGCCGAAGATCATATCGTGACTGTGGACGATGTGCGTCGGGAAATCGGCCCCTTGGTGCCGGAAATCCAGAAGCAAAGCCGCAACGAACAGGAATTCAACGAGAAGCTCGAAGCCCTGCAGGAGGATGTGGTGCAGAACCTAATCGACCGCGTCCTCATCGTGAAAGATTTCTATTCGGACGAAAAGCGCCGGGTGCCGGCCAGCTACGTGGATAACGCCGTAGCCGAAACCATCATCACCCAGTTCGACGGCGACCGGAGCAAGTTCCTCGCCTACCTGCGCTCCCGCGGCATTTCCCAGAAAGATTACCGCAAGGAACAGGAGGAGGACATGATCTACGGCTACATGCGCCAACAAAAGGCCAAGTCCGCCAGCACCATCAGCCCGGTCAAAATCGAGGCCTTCTACGCGGAGAACAAAGATCGCTACCAGCAGGAAGACAGTGTGCATCTCCGGTTGATTCAGGTCACCCGCGCGACGGAAGACACCGACGAGACCCTGCGTGGCAAAGCCGCCACCATCGTCACCGAGCTGGCCACCGGTGTCGACTTCGGTGAGGTCGCCCGCAAATACAGCCAGGATTCCCGCAAGGGCAAAGGCGGCGACTGGGGCTGGCAGCGCCGCCCCGATCTGCGCAAGGAATTCAGCGACGTCATATTCACCCTAGAAAAGGGTCAGCGCAGCGAGCCCCTCATCATGCCGGAAGGCGCGTTTATCTTCTACGTCGAGGATCGGAAACATGCCGGGATCCTGCCGCTCGATGAAGTCCGCCCGGAGATCGAGAAGCAGCTCGTGCAACAGGGCTCCCGCCAGGCCACCGAACGCTGGCTGGAGAAGCTTCGGCGCAACGCCTACGTAAAACACTTCTGAGCCCGCCCGACTGGCGGGCCGGCACCACGGCCCATGCGCGAAGAATCCTACCAGCCGTTGCGCGTCAAGGATCTCGCGGTTGGCGACCGCCCACAGGAACGGCTTGAGAAACTCGGCCCCGGGGCGTTGAGTGACACCGAGCTGCTCGCCATGTTGCTCCGCAGCGGCAGCCGCGGCCACAACGTCATCAGCATCGCCCAGCGCCTCATCGCCGAGGCTGGTTCCCTCGCCGCCCTCGTCAAATGGAACGAGGCAGACTTCCGCCGGTTGACGGGCATTGGCCGCGTCAAGGCGCTGCAACTCGTGACCGTGATGGAAATCGTGCGGCGCGGCCAGGCCCGGGGCGCCAGTCCCGAAGACGAGATGCTCAACCGCCCCGATCTCATCCACACCCATTTCAAACCCCAGATCGCGGGGCTCGCCGTGGAGAAGTTCTGGGTGCTCTGCCTGAACCGCAAGAACCGCCTCCTGAAACAAGCCGAGATCACCTCGGGCACCGCCACGAGCAGCTTGGCGCATCCGCGGGAAGTCTTCCGTGAGGCCATCCGGCACGGGGCCACGGCCATCATCTGCGTGCACAATCACCCCAGCGGCGACCCGGCCCCCAGCGCGGCCGATGTGCAGGTGACCCGGCAGATGCGCGATGCGGCCAAAGCCGTGGATATCGAACTGTTGGATCACGTGATTGTCGGGCGCGAAGGAGCGGATCCGCAGGGCCGCGGTTATTACAGCTTCCGCGAGGCCGGGGTCATCTGACCGTCCTGCAAGCAAGACCGCTTGCGCCCCATCCAGACCGAAGCGGGAGCCATGGCCACCTCGCCGTGGCATTCCTGCAGAAAACAAAAATCCCGCTAACCATTAGGCCAGCGGGATTTCCGTTAAATTGGTGGTGGAGACTGGAGTCGAACCAGTGAACGGCAAGAGCCGAATTGATTTACAGTCAACGTCCTTTGGCCACTTGGATACTCCACCATCAAAAGAACGAACGGTGAAGGTATGGTGGCCGGGTGAGTTTTGCCAAGAGGTTTTTTGTTCAATCGTCGCCCACCTGCGCCGCTTGCGTAATCAACTGGGAATGGACTACCTATTGCAGCGATGGA
>DAORVZ010000385.1:0-2958 GCA_035434005.1 Lacunisphaera sp. | reverse complement strand
TGAGCTTGCGGAAGACGGAGGGTTCCTGCGGCAGGTAACCGACGCCGAGGCGCGCGCGGCGGTGCATGCGGAGATCGGTGGCGTCCTGGTTGTTGATGAAGACGCGGCCGGAAGTGGCGGGCACAAGGCCGACCACCATGTAGAAGGTCGTGGTCTTGCCGGCGCCGTTGGGGCCGAGCAGACCGACGACCTCACCGGCTTGCACGTGAATATTGACGCCGTTGACGACGGAGCGTTGGCCGTAGACCCTGACCAGCCCCTCGGTGCGGATGGCGGAAGTGGTTGGCTCCATGCTCAGGGCTGTTTCGGCGCGGCGGCCGGTGCGGGGGATTTGTCGACGCCGAGATCCTTGATGGGCGGAGCGGTTGCGATCGGTTTTTCGATCTCCATCCTGCGCTGGCCGCGGAGCAGGGTGATTTTCTCTCCGGCGAGGCGGGTGTTCTGGTCATGATCGACGACCACCGGATTGCCCGAGAGGACGACCTTTTCCTCCTCGGGCCGGACCTCGGCGCGACCGCAGGCCGCCTCGCGGTCGCCCTGGACCAGGTGGACGTTGCCCGTGGCGAGGAGGGAGCGGAACCGGTCGAGTTTGCCAAGGGTGGCGGATTTGTCGCCGCTGCGGATGACCACGACCTCCAGATAGTCGCAGGTGAGCTTCATGTTGGTGCCGGTGACGCGCACCTTGTCGCGGAAGGTGATGGTGGTCTCGGTGTCGGTGCTGACCATCTCACCCGGGCCGTCGCTCTCGATGACGGTATTTTGCGGCGTGGTGCTCTGGGCCGGGGCGGTGGCAGACAGCAGGCCGGCGGCGGCGTAGGCGGAGAGGAGGCGAAGCAGTTTCATTTCAGAAGGTCCTTGAATTCGGCGCGGAAGACTACGCGGACGTTTTTGGCGATGGAAACTTTTTTATCCTTGTGGGCGTAGCGCCAGTTGTGGCCGCTGGCCTCGAACTGATCGCTGATGACGCGGATGGTATCGGGGCCGGTGACGACAGCGTCGGCCGGATGCACCACCGCGAGCGGGCTGAGGATCAGCGTGTCCACCTTCTCCGTGGCCGTGCCGGTGTCGAAGATGGACAGGGTGAGCTCCTTGATGCCGATGTCATTGGGGCCGGAGTAACGAGCCTCCGAGCCGCGCACGAGCCAGGCGCGGTTGCCCTCCGGTGTGAAGGCCGGCAGGCGGAAGTTGACGATAGGCTGGTCGGTGGAGATTTGCGTGCCCTGAGCCAGGGCGGCGACGGGCAGCAGGCAGGGGAGAAGGATGCGGAAGAGGAGCGACACGGCGGGATCATTGACCGCGGTGGGCCAGGATATGTTCGCATACTTCGCGCACGGCGCCGCGGCCGGCTGCGCGGGCGGGGATATAGTCGGCGGCCTGGAGGGCGGTCGGCATGGAGCCGGTGGGCGCCACCCCGACGCCGGCCCACGCGATGGCGGGGGCGTCGATGTCGTCGTCGCCCATGTAGCAGACTTGGGCGGGGGCCAGCCCGAGCTGGCTGGCCAGTTCATGGAGGGCCATGAGTTTGTCAGTGCGGCCCTGAATGACATGTGGCACGCGGAGTTCAGTGGCGCGGACCGTGGTCGCACCCGAGGCGCGGCCGGAGATCCAGGCGACGGCGACCCCGGCCTTGTGAAGGCGGACGATGCCCATACCGTCGAGGATGGAGAAATGCTTGGTCTCCGTGCCGTCGCTTGCGATGGCCACGGTGCCGTCGGTCAGCACGCCGTCCACGTCCATGGCGAACAGCCGGATTTCGGCCCACTGCGTGGGCCGGATTTTTGATTTCCGATTGGTGATTTTCGATTGGGGCACGGCGCGAGATGCAGCCTGCGGATTAAATCGGAAATCGGAAATCCAAAATCAAAAATCTTCTCAGCCCAACCACGCGGCGATGGCATCCACGATCTTGTCCTTGCTCGGGCGGTAAACGGCCTCGAGTTCGGGGGCGAAGGGGACGGGGATGTCGAGCGCGGCGATGCGCAGGGGCGCGGCCTTGAGGGCGGCGAAATGCTCCTCGGTCAGACGGGCGACCAGTTCGGCGCCGAAGCCGTGGGTGCGGCGGCCTTCGTGGATGACGACGAGCCGGCCCGTGCGGGCGAGGGAAGCCTTGATGGCGTCGAGCTTGAGCGGCGCGAGGGCGCGCAGGTCGAAGAGGTCGAAGGTCTGCTCGTATTCCTCCGCGAGGTAGTCGCAGGCCTCGCCGGCCAGCAGCGTCATCTCGCCATAGGTGACGATGGTGGCGTGGTCGCCGGAGCGGAGCTTGGCTGGCTCCCAGATAGACCGGTAATTCGCGTCCCATTTCACCGGTTGTTTGCCGCGACGATAGAGCGCCTTGTGCTCGAAGAGGATGACCGGGTTGTCGTCCTCGTAGGCGGCGAGGAGCGCGTTGAAGGCGTCCTGCGGGTTGGAGGGGTAGAGGGCCTTGAGGCCGGGAAAGGAGAGGAAGGCGGACTCGAGCTCCTGCGAGTGGAACGAGCCGAAGGTCAGGCCGCCGCCGCACGGGAAGCGGAAGACCACCGGGCATTTTTGACCTGCGCGGAAGTGGTAGGTAGCGGCGTTGAGCACGATCTGCGTCGTGGCGTCGGTGGAGAAGTCGGCGAACTGGAACTCCTCGATCGGGCGGTGGGCGTTGGTGGCGAGGCCCAGCGCGTAGCCGGTGCTGGCGGACTCGCACAGCGGCGTGCTGAGCACGCGGGGGCGGCCGAACTCCTCGACGAGGCCCTCGGTGACCTTGAATGCGCCGCCGTAGGCGCCGATGTCCTGACCGAGGAGGAGCGATTCGGGACGTTCGGCGAGGATCTTGCGCTGGCCGAGCGTGAGGGCCTGGGCCATGGTCAGATTTTCGATTTTTGATTCTCGATTCTCGATTGGGCCGAGCGAAGGCACCCAAGGGAAAGCGGGTGTAGGCGGGGCGAATACTTCCGCCAGCATGCCTTCCGGGCTGGCCGGCGGCAGCGC